>JBJHAZ010000046.1:0-10933 GCA_050485225.1 Gammaproteobacteria bacterium | reverse complement strand
GTCCAGTCCCCGTTGCAGATCCCGGTCATGGGTGGTGATGCCGGTGGGGCAGGTATTGCGGTTGCACTGCATGGCCTGAATGCAGCCGAGCGCGAACATGAAGCCACGCGCCGAGTTGACGAAATCGGCACCGGTAGCGAGCGCCCAGGCCACGTCCACCGGCGCGATCAACTTGCCCGAGGCAACCACCCGCACACGCGGCCGCAATCCGTAGCGATCCAGGGTATCCACCACCAGCGGCAGGCTCTCGCGGATCGACATACCGGCGTGGTCGAGCAGGCTGAGCGGGGCCGCGCCGGTGCCACCCTCGCCACCATCCACCACCACATAGTCGGGTGCCGCGTGGTCGGCACCCCGCTTCGCGACGGCCTCGCACACCTGACGAAACACATCCGTACCGCCAATCACCATCTTGAAGCCCACCGGCTTGCCGGTCACCTCGCGCACATGGGCGATCATGTCGAGCAGCTGGTCCACGCTGCGAATGTCGGGGTGGCCGTTGGGGCTGATCGAGTCCTGGCCAACGGGGATGCCGCGAATAGCCGCGACTTCCTCGGTGACCTTCACGGCGGGCAGGATGCCGCCCTTGCCGGGCTTGGCGCCCTGACTGAGCTTGATCTCGAACATCCGCACCTGCTCGTGGGCGGCGATCTCGCGCAGGCGGTCGTCACTGAGACGACCGTCGGCGTCGCGCACACCGTACTTGGCGGTGCCGATCTGGAACACCAGATCGCCGCCCCCTTCCAGATGATAGGGCGACAGGCCGCCCTCGCCCGTGTTCATCCAGCAACCGGCCATCTTGGTGCCGCGGGACAACGCCAGCACGGCCGGGCGGGAGATGGCGCCATAGCTCATCGCCGAAGCATTGATGATGGCCCGGGTGTGATACGGATGCCGGCAGAATGGGCCGATCACCACCTCGCCCGGCTCGGCCACATCCTCGTGCAGCGTGGGAAAGGGATGACTGACAAAGGAGATGGAGCCCGGTGCGCACATGTCGTGGGTCGAACCGAAGGGCACGGTGTTGTCGAGGTTCTTGGCAGCGCGGTAGACCCAGCCGCGCTGGGCGCGGTTGAAGGGCATTTCCTCGCGATCGAGGGCAAAGAAGTACTGCCGGAAGAATTCACCCAGGTGCTCGAACAGGTAGCGAAACCGGCCGATGACGGGAAAGTTGCGCCGCACCGCGTGCTGGGTCTGGCGCACATCGATGACGTACAGCACCGCCACGGTCACCACCAGCGCCACGATCAACGCCAGCACGAGGGAGGCAAATATCAGCAGGATAAGATTGAGAAAGGAGTAGTCCACAGTCTGCACAGGCCGTCCCGATGGTTATTGTGGTAGAAACCCCTGAAAAAATACTCGAAAATCCACGCCCCCGCCATGTGCCACCGCAAAGGATTCCATGAGCGACCGCCCCGACAGCCGCTTCCGTCGCGAAGCCCGCCATATTCTCCGCTACGCCCTGCCGCTGATGGTCGGCTCGGTGGCGATCATGGGCATGGCCATGACCGACGTGCTGGTGGCCGGTCGCGCCGGCACCCACGACCTGGCGGCGGTGTCCCTGGCGGCCGCCATATGGAACCTGTGCCTGATGTTGAGCATGGGCACGGTGTTCGGCAACGCCGCCCTGATCGGCCGGCTCCACGGCGCCCGCGATCCGAAACGCCTGCGCCAGCAGTTCCGGCAGACCCTGTGGCTGCTGATTCCCCTGAGCGTGATCGCGGTCGGCCTGCAGGCGCTGGGCTATCTGTACATGCCCCGCCTGGCGCCGGACCCCTCCACCACCGAGATCGCCCGCAACTACCTGGCACCCATGATGGTGGCCACGCCGGTGGTCCTGCTGGTCACCGCCCTGCGCACCACATTGGAAGGCATCGGCGACACTCGGCCGGTAATGACCCTGAGCGTACTGTTGTTCCTACTCAACATCCCCCTCGATTTCCTGCTGGTGCTGGGCTTCGGCCCCATTCCGGGGATGGGCGGCGCCGGCTGTGGCTGGGCCAGCCTGATCGTCACCAGCCTGTCGGCGCTGCTGTTCGGGTTGCACATCGGTCGCGGCAAGGTCACGCGGCCCCTGCGCCTGTGGCGCGGCCATGTACCACCCGCCGCGGCGCGCTTGCGCGAGACCCTGCGGGTCGGCCTGCCACTGGGCGCGGCGATACTGGCGGAAGGCGGCTTCTTCTTCGTGATCCCGATGCTGATCGCGTCGCTGGGTGCGGTGGTGCTCGGCGGTCACTCGGTGGCGATGTACTTCGACATGCTGATGTTCATGATCCCGCTGGGCATCTCCCAGGCGCTGACCATTCGCGTCTCGCACCACCTGGGGGGGCGCGACGCGGTCGAGGCCAGCTACTCGGCCCGCACCGGGCTGTGGATCGTGGTGGCCGCCGGCCTGCTGCAGGTGGCCTTCATCGTCGCCTTCCGCCACCAGATCGCCGGTCTGTTCAGCAATGATCCGGCGGTGATCGACCTCGCCGCCACCCTGCTGCTGCTGGCGGCGGCCTACCGGCTGTTCGACTCCCTGCAGGTGGGCGCGGCGGGCATTCTGCGCGCCTACCGGGATACCCGCTTCATCATGATCATGGGGCTGCTGGCCTACTGGATCGTGGGTTTTCCGCTCTGCTGGGTGCTGGCGTTCACCGACTGGATTGTCGAACCCATGGGGGTCTACGGCTTCTGGGTGGGCACCATCTGCACCCTCAGCCTGACCAGCAGCAGCATCCTGTGGCGGGTGTTCGTGATCGCCCGGCGCGAGGTGCGCCGTCAGCCGCCACCAGCAAACGCGCTCAGGCAGCCTTGACAGGAACGACCGCCGGGTCAATGTTTAAGGGGCAACAGCACGGTCAGGAAGGCCTTGCCCGCCCCGGCTGACAAGGCCACAACAATAACACCACTCGCCTGCGGCCCGGGATGACCTCGCAGTAGCGCGGACGCCGGCGACAAGGAGGTTCCCATGGCGTTCGCCCGCACCCGGTCGGTTGCCCTGCCCGCCGCCGCCTGCCTCGGTCTGTTGGCAGGTACCACCCTTTTCAGCACACCCACCAGCGCGCAGCCGCGCTCGGTCGAAGCCATCATGGACGAGGTGATCGTCACCGCCCGCAAGCGGTCTCAGGCAGAGCGGGTGCAGGCGACACCGCTGGCGGTCACCGCCTTCGGCAGCGAGCAGCTGGAAGCATTGCAGTTCCGCGACCTCAGCAGTCTCAGTTTCAGCATGCCCAATGTGGCCACCGACGACGTGGGCACCACCAAGGGCGTGGCCAACTTTTCCATTCGCGGGCTCGGTATCAACAGTTCGATACCCTCCATCGACCCGACCGTGGGCGTCTTCATCGACGGCATGTATCTCGGCGTCAATCACGGCGTGGTGCTCGACATGTTCGACCTGGAAGCCATCGAGGTGCTGCGGGGCCCGCAGGGCATCCTGTTCGGCCGCAATGTAACGGGCGGCGCGGTGCTCGTGCGAACCCGGCGACCGACCACCGAGCCGGAGGGCGACCTCCGAATCGCCGCGGAAACGGGTCGCAACCTGTACTACAACGCCTCCCTGTCGGGGCCACTGCTGCGCGACAGTACCATGCTGAGCGGACGGCTCTCGGCCTACTTCAACGAGGACGACGGCTGGCACGAGAATCGCGCCACCGGCCGGGACTTCGGACAGGCCCGCACCCGGGTGCTGCGCCCCTCACTGCTGTTCACGCCGACCGACGACACCGAGATTCTGCTGCGCTACGAGTACGGCGAAGCCACCGGCGACGGACCGGCCGGCCAGAACCGCGCCCTGTTCGACCGCGACAGCTTCCGCTTCGCAATCGACGAACCCGGCTTCTACAACAACCGCTGGCAGCACGCCATTCTCGAACTGAACCAGGGGGTCGCCTTCGGCGACGGGGTGATCACCAATATCTTCGGCTGGCGCAGGGTGTCCAACAACGGCGTCAGCGACATCGACTCCACCCCCATGACACTATTTCACGGCGGCTTCGTCACCGAGCAGGAACAGTTCAGCAACGAACTGCGCTACGCCGGACGCTTTGCCGACCGCGTCAACCTCACGGCGGGTGTCTATTACCTGGAACAGGACATCGGCTACCAGGAAAACCGCCAGCTGATCAATCCCGCAGCGCCTCCGCTCTATAACTTCCTGTACGGCGGCGGACTCCAGGAGCAGACCACCTGGGGGGTGTTCTCCCAGGTCGATATCGAGCTTAACGAGCAGTGGATCCTGAACCTGGGCGCGCGGTACACCCATGAGGAGAAGGACGTGAGAATCGGTTCGCTGCCGCTGCAGCCGAGCGTTCCCAATCCCGGCCGCCTCGACCGCACGCCCGCCGGTGCCTGCAACGCGGTCGACAACCTCTGCGCCTTCGATTTCGTCGACGGTGAGAGCTGGCACAGTTTCACCCCCAAGATCGGCCTGGAATGGCTACTCAACGACAACACCCGGTTCTACGGTTTCTGGACCCAGGGTGTGCGCAGCGGCGGTTACAACTTTCGCAACACCTCGGCGGTGTTCGATCCCGGCCCCTTCGACGAGGAAAAACAGGACAGTTTCGAGCTGGGCATGAAGTACGACACACCGGACCAGCGCGGGCGCCTCAACGCGGCGGTGTTCTACAACGAGATCAGCGACATGCAGCGGGAGGTCAACCTGGCCGATCCCTTTGTGGGTGTGGTGCAGGTGGTGCGCAATACCGCCGATGCCACCATCTACGGCCTGGAGCTGGAGGGCCACTACCTGATTCACCCCACCCTGCTGCTCAGCGCCTCGGCGGGCTATCTGTGGAGCGATTATTCCAACATCCGCTTCGACATCGCCGGCGACGGCGTCGCCGGCAGCGATGCCGACAAGCGTCTCGACCTGCCCCGACTGGCCCCCTTCACCGGCAGCGTAGGACTCACCTGGGATCTGCAACTCACGGATCTGGGCTACCTCACCACCCGGGTGTCACTGAGCCATCGCGACCGCGCGCCCTACACCGACGACAACCGCGGCATGCTCAGCCGCGCCAACATGCTCGACGCCAGCATCGCCTTCCGCCCCGAAGGGGGTGGCTGGTCGGTATCCCTGTACGGCAAGAACCTGCTGGATGAGGTGACCGAGGGCGGCGATACGCAACTGCCGGCGGCCTTCGGCGGACCCGGCGCCACCTTCTCGCCCCTCAACAAGGGACGCATCATCGGTGCGGAGGTCAAACTGGAGTTCGGCGGCTGACGCCGGGCGGGCTCAGTCCGGACGCCGGCCGGCGGTGACCCGCTCCCGACCCGCCAGATCGCGGTGGCTAGCCACCTGTACAAACCCGGCGTCGCCCAGCAGGCGGCGCACATCGAGGCCCTGCGCCTCGCCGTGCTCCAGCAACAGCCAGCCACCGGCCAGGAGATACTGCGGTGCCGTGTGGGCAATGTGGGCCAGGTCCTCGAGGCCGGTGGGGCCGGACACCAGTGCCGACCGGGGCTCGAAACGCACGTCGCCCTGCGTCAGATGGGGATCGTCCGCCGCCAGGTAGGGCGGGTTGCTGACGATGATATGGAAGGACTCGCCGTCCACCGGCTCGAACCAGCTGCCGCAGCGAATCTGCACACGGTCGAGACCGCTGCGCTGACGGTTGCGCTCGGCCAGCGCGGCCGCGTCGGCCATGGCCTCCACCGCCACCACCTGCCAGCGGGGCCGCTCACTAGCCAGCGCCAGCGCGATGGCGCCGGTGCCGGTGCCGAGGTCGAGCACCCGACGCGGCTGGTCATCACCGGCTTCCAGGGTCAGCGTCACCAGCAGTTCGGTGTCGGGCCGGGGAATCAGGGTCGCCGGGGTCACATCGAGATCGAGGGTCCAGAAGGATCGCGTGCCAAGGATATGGGCCACCGGTTCTCCGGCCGCCCGGCGCACCAGCAACGCCTCGAAGCGCGCCACGTCCTCGGCGTCCACTTCGCGATCGCTCCAGGTCAGCAGCCAGGTGCGGTCTCGACCGAGCACATGGCCCAGCAACAGCTCCACATCCAGGCGTGCAGTATCGCTTACGGCATCGATTTCCGACCGACGGGCAATCAGCTGGGCGATAGTGGTCACTGACTCATCTCAACCGGACAGGGCGGCAAGCTGCTCGGCCTGGTATTCCTGCACCAGCGGCTGAATCACCTCATCGAGGGCTCCCGCCATGATGTCGTCGAGTTTGTACAGGGTCAGATTGACGCGGTGGTCGGTGAGGCGGCCCTGGGGAAAGTTGTAGGTGCGGATGCGCTCGGAGCGATCGCCACTGCCCACCAGACTGCGGCGCTGGTCGGCCTGCTCGCGGGTCTGCTTTTCCTCGGCGCTCGACTGCAGCTTGGCCTGCAGCAGGGCCATGGCACGGGCGCGGTTCTTGTGCTGGGAGCGCTCGTCCTGGCATTCCACCACGATACCGCTGGGAATATGAGTGAGGCGAATGGCCGAGTCGGTCTTGTTGACGTGCTGCCCGCCGGCCCCGGAGGCGCGGAAGGTATCCACCCTCAGGTCCGCCTTGTTGATTTCGATGGCGTCCACCTCGTCGAGCTCCGGCAGGATCGCGACGGTGCAGGCGGAGGTATGGATGCGCCCCTGGGATTCGGTCTCGGGTACGCGCTGCACCCGATGGGCCCCGGACTCGAACTTGAGCTGGGAGTACACCCCATCACCGGCAATTCGGGCAATGATTTCCCGGTAGCCGCCGTGCTCCCCGGGGCGCTCGCTGATCACTTCCACCTTCCAGCGGCGCGATTCGGCGTAGCGGCTGTACATCCGGAACAGGTCGCCGGCGAAAATGGCCGCCTCGTCACCGCCGGTGCCGGCGCGGATCTCGAGAAAGACGTTGGCCCGGTCGTTGGGGTCCTTGGGCAGCAGCAGTTTCTGCAGCTCGGACTCCAGTGCATCGCGACGGGCCTCGCCGTCGCGCAGCTCCTGCTGGGCCATGGCCCGCATGTCGGGGTCGCTGTCCCCGGCCAACGCGGCCGCCTCCTCCAGGTCGGCCAGCACCTGGCGGTACCGGTTGAAGGCCTGCACCACCGGCTCGAGTTCGGCGTACTCACGGGACAGGGCTCGGAAGCGGGTCTGGTCACCGATGACCTCCGGGTCACCCAGCAACGCCCCCACTTCCTGATAACGGTCGGCCAGGCCTTCGAGCTTTTCCTTTATGGATGTTTTCATCGAGACGGACCGGGTTCCTGAGTGGGCAGTGTGTCAACCGGCGAACCGACCTCGATCACCTCGTTGTCCGCCAGCGGGTTGTCGACCTCTTCGGCAACCACGGGCTCAGTGGCCGATTCGGGCGCATCGGGCAGCTCGACACCGAAGAGATCGTGCACGAGCGCCAGTCGATCGCGGCGCCCCTCCTCACCTGCGGCGCGGATACTGCGGGTCGGCTCGTGCAACAGCTTGTTGGTCAGACCGCGTGCCAGTTGCCGCATCGCGACTTCCGGCTCCTGGCCGGAGCGCAACGCCGCCAACCCGCGCTCCAGCTCGGCATCGCGCAGGGACTCCACCCGCTGACGCACCGCACGGATGGTGTCCACCGCATCCAGTGCGCGCATCTGGCGCTGCCATACCGTGACCGCCTCGGCGATGATGCGTTCGGCATCGGCCGCCGCCTCGGCGCGGTTACGCACGTTCTCGTCGATGACCTCGCGCAGGTCATCGACCGTATAGAGGAACACGTCGTCGAGCTTTTCCACCTCCGGTTCGATATCCCGGGGGACGGCGATATCGACCATGAACATGGGACGATGCTTGCGCTTCTTGAGCGCCGACTCCACCGCGCCCTTGCCGAGAATGGGCAGCGGTGCCGCAGTGGACGAAATCACCACATCCGCGTGATGCAGGTACTCGGGAATCTCGTTGAGCACGATGGGCTCAGCGCCCACTTCATCGCCCAGCAGGCGCGCGCGATCGAGAGTGCGGTTGGCCACCAGCAGCCGGCCCACGTGCTTTTCACGCAGGTGGCGCGCCACCAGCTCGATGGTTTCGCCGGCGCCAATCAGCAGCGCGGTCACCTCGCGCAGGTCGGAGAAAATCTGCTGCGACAGGCTGACCGCCGCGTAGGCCACCGATACCGGGTTCTGCCCGATGGCGGTCTCGCTGCGCACCCGCTTGGCTGCGGCGAACACCTGCTGGAACGCCTGGTTGAGAAAACTCCCCGCCGTGGCGTGCTCCCGCGCGGCAGCGTAGGCATCCTTCACCTGCCCGAGTATCTGCGGCTCGCCCAACACCAGCGAGTCCAGGCCACTGGCCACCCGCATCATGTGCCTCACCGCAGCGGCCTCGTCGTGGCGATAGCTGCAGCTGCGCAGCTGGTCCGCCCCGAGCCCATGGTAGGTGCACAACCAGTGCAGCAGTCGCTCCCCGTGGTCGCCGGCGGCAAAAATCTCGGTGCGATTGCAGGTGGACAGGATAGCCACCTCGTCGAGCTCCGCCTCGTCGCGGGCGCGGCGCAGTGCAGCGCCGAGCTGGTCGGGGCTGAACGCGACTTTTTCACGCAGCTCCACGGGGGCGGTCTGGTGATTGATGCCGAGCACAAACAGGGTCATGGCGGGCTACAGATCGAGCAGGACCGTGAATTTTCCGAGTCTGGACGGTCTATTACAAGTGGCACCCCCAAAATCGCCCCCTCGACACGGTTGCACGGCACCCGCGGAACGGCCCGGCAACCACCGTCAGGCCGACATCAATACTGCTACAATGGCGGCCTGGCTGGAGACCCTGAATGCGTTTCACCCCGACACTTGCCGCCCTCGCGTTGCTGACAGCCCTCGTCACCGGCGGCTGCGCCGGGCCCGATGTCCGGCGCGATCACGACGCCTCGGTCAAGGTGGACACGCCCCCCGCCGAGTCGGCCAGCGCGATACCCGTCGATGTTCTCTATCAGCTGCTGGTGGCCGAGTTCGCCGGCATCCGCCAGCTGTACCCCCTCTCCATCCAGATCTACTACGATTTGGCACTGAGCACCCGCGACCGCGCCATCGTTGCCCGCGCCACCCGTATCGCCGCCTTCCTGGATGCCAACGAGGTGATCGAGCTGGCCGCCCTCTGGGCCGAGGTGGATCCCGACAACCCGGAGGCGCGCGCCCTGTCGGCCCAATACCTGTTGAGGGCCGGCGAATTGCTGGCCGCTCTGGACGACGCCCTGTACCTAGCCCACCACGGGGACCCCGCCGCGCTCCACGCGCTCGCTTCCCAGGCCGAAATCCTCGAGTCCGGCGAGTTCGAGGCGCTGCGATTGCAACTCGAACAGGCCCATTACCGCAATCCCGGTGACGCCGAGCCGGTGTTTGCGCTGGCGCTGGCGAGCCGGCAGGTGGGGGACCACCGCAACGCGCGGCGCTGGGCCAGGCAGGCCATCGAGGTGGACCCCTTCCACGAGGGCGCCATTCTGCTGCTCGCCCAGTTGCTCCACCAGCAGGGCGACCCGGAGGCGGCGCTCGCCCTGCTCGAACAGGGTCTGCGCGATCAGGGCGACAGCCGGCGCCTGCGCCTGCAATACGCCCGTTTTCTCACCGAGGTGGATCTGGAGCGGGCGCGCGGCGAAATATCCACCCTCGCCGGCCAGTACCCGGAAGATCTCGACCTCCAGTACACCCTGGCCCTGGTCAATCTGGAACTGGGGCACCGGGAAGCCGCCCAGAAACTGCTCGAGCCCTTGCTGGAGAGCCGCCGGCACGTCAACAACGCGCACTTCCAGCTGGGCTGGATCGCCGAGCAGGAAGGGCACAGCGACATCGCCCTGGAGCATTATCGGGAGGTTCGCGCCGGCGCCAACCTGCTTCCGGCCATCGCGCGGGTCACCCGCCTGCTGGGCCAGGACCGGGGCACCGTGCAGGCGCGGGACTACCTCCGCGACATGCGCGACCACCGCCCCACCCTCGCGCTGCCGCTCTACCAGTTCGAGGCAGAACTGCTGCTCGAGCAGGGGGCGCCCGAAGAGGCGTACCGACTGCTCGGCGACGCCCTGCAGGAGTACCCCAACGACATGCAACTGCTGTACACCCGGTTCGTCATCGCCGAGCGGCTGGGCAGCCTGGAGCGGATCGAATCCAACCTGCGGCTGATTCTGGAGCAGGAACCGGACAACCCCACCGCCCTGAATGCACTGGGCTACTCGCTCACCAATTTCTCCAGCCGCTACGAGGAGGCGTACCGAATGATCGCCCGGGCGCTCGAGCAGGAGCCGGACAACCCCGCCATCCTCGACAGCATGGGCTGGGTCTATTACCGCCTCGGCAACCACGAGCGCGCCCTCCATTACCTGCACAAGGCGCACGAGCGGCTCAACGACCCGGAAATCGCCGCCCATCTCGGCGAAGTGCTCTGGGAAACCGGCGACCGGGCCGCCGCCCGGGAGGTCTGGCGCCAGGGCCTCGAGGCCGCGCCGCAGGACCCGATCATTCGCGAAACCCTGCAAAGACTCGATGTCGATGAACCCTGACTACACTCAGCCCATCCTCCGCCCCGTCAACGGGCGGTGCCGTGCCCACTGGCTGATACCCGCCCTGGCACTGCTGTTGCTGGCCGGCTGCGCCACGCCCCGCCTCGGACCACCGGTCACCTCGCCGGTGGAGTGGGACAGTCATCGCAACCAGATCGCGGCACTGGAACATTGGGAATTGCGCGGCAAACTGGGCTATCGCGGCCCCGACGCCAACGGCAGCGCCTGGCTCACCTGGCTGCAGGACTTCGAGAGCTTCGACCTCACCCTGTCGGGGCCCATGGGGGCCGGCGCCACGCGTATCAGCGGCAACCCCCAGCTGGCGGTGCTGCAGCGCGGCAGTGACGAGGCCCGCGCCAGCTCACCCTCGGAACTGACGCGGGAGGTGCTGGGCGTACGGCTGCCGCTGGAAGAGCTGCCGTGGTGGGTGCGCGGACTGCCCGCGCCGGACACCCCGTCGACGCCATCCTTCGGTGAGAACCACCTGCTGGCCTCGCTCGAGCAGG
>JBJHAZ010000045.1:0-11064 GCA_050485225.1 Gammaproteobacteria bacterium | reverse complement strand
TCATTCGCGGCGCGCTGGAGACGGTCTCCTTCGAGGCGGCGACTCACCTCGGCCGCTCGGCGTCGTCGCCGATCATCAACCAGTCCAACGAGCGCAATGCGAGCATCATCGACGCGCACGGCCGCCTAGCCGCCGGGTCCATCGGCACGCCCCACCTGACCTTCGTGACCCAGTTGATGGTCCGGTACGGGCTGGAGTACTTCGACGCCTATGACTGGGGCCCGGGTGATGTGTTTCTCGGCAATGACCCCGACGCCGGTGGCGGACACCTGCCGGACTACAACGTCTACGCGCCGGTGTTCGACGACAAGGGTGAACTGGTGCTGGTGCAGGCGCTGCAGGCCCACCAGGGTGATACCGGCGGCAAGGACCCCGGTGGTTTCACCCTTGAGGCGACCGACATCTTTACCGAGGGCCTGGCCATTCCCTGCCTCAAGCTCGTGCATCGCGGTGAAAAGCGCCGCGACGTGATCAGGCTGATCGAGCGCAACAACCGCTTTGCCACCTTCGCCGGCGACCTGGCGGCCATGATCGGCGGGGTCCAGCACGCCGTGCGTCTGCTGGAGGACCTGATCCGCAAATGGGGCGCCGACGTGATCAAGGCGGCGGTCAACCAGTCCATCGAACACACCGAAAAGCGCTTCCGCGAAGAGGTGGCCAAATGGCCTGATGGTACCTATGAGGCGGATGTCTACATCGATCACGACACCCAGGGTACTCCGGACATCCGGGTGCACGTGGCCTGCACCGTCAAGGGCGACAACCTGGTGGTGGACCTGACCGGCACCGACGACCGCCAGGATCTGGTGGGTGTCTGGAATACCTTCGCCAACAGCCGCGGCTATGTGATGACCCAGCTGGTGGCGATGGTGGACCCGTCGATCCCCAAGAATGAGGGTTTCTTCAACGCGGTGGATATCGTGATCCCCGAGGGCTGCATTGCCCACCCGCCGCCCAACAAGCCGGCGGCACTGGGGTCGTTCCACCCCGCCTGCGAAATTACCGAGGCGGTCTGTGTGGCCCTGTCCACGGTGGTGCCCGAGCGGGCGCAGCCGCAGGTCTACAAGATCGGCATGCCCAACGCGGTCATTGCCTTCGACGAGAACGGCATGATGTCCATGGACCAGGGTGTGGATGCCCGCTCCATGGATTCCTCCGCCGTGAAAGGCATCGACGGCTGGGGTTCGTGTCCTTCGGCGCTGGGTAACCTGCTGCTTTCCGAGGCCGAGGACGCGGAGAGCCGCTTCCCGGTCATCAACATCAGCCGCGAGATGGCTACCGATGGCGGTGGCGCCGGTCAGTGGCGTGGCCAGCCGGGCAGCCTCAACGTCAAGAAGGTTCTCGAACCCACCATGGCCATGGCCTGGATGGTATCGGCCAAGCACCCCTTGCGTGGCATGTGTGGCGGTGAGGACGGTTCGCCCTACTCCAACCATTTCGAGGTGGGCACCCCCAACGAATACAAGATCGACTTGGCCGTGAATGCGCAGTTGCCGGCCGGGGCGGTGATCGCCTATCAGCACGGTGGCGGCGCCGGCTTCGGTTTCCCCTGGTTGCGCGATGCGGAGGCGGTGAAGGAAGACGTGCTCGACGAGTATGTCAGCGTCGAGGCGGCGCGCGAGAAATATGGCGTGGTATTGGTCGGCTCGCTGGAAGAGTACGATCTGCAAGTGGATGTTGCCGCAACCGAGGCACTGAGAGACAAGATCAAGGCTGCGCACGCAGCAAAAGGAGCGAATCCATGAGCTATCGCGTAGGTATCGATATCGGCGGTACTTTCACTGACTTCGCCCTGCTGAAAGGTGACGAGACCATCCTGCACAAGAATCTCAGCACCCCGGAAGACCGCTCTCTGGGGGTCATGGAGGGGCTCGGCAAGCTGGCCGAGAAGGAGGGTCTGCCGCTGAGCGACTTCCTGGGCCAGTGCGACGCCATCGTTCACGGCACCACCATTGCCGACAATACCCTGATCGAGATGAATGGGGCGGTGACCGGGCTGATCACCACCGAGGGGTTTCGCGACGAGATCGAGTATCGGCGCGGCTTCAAGGAGGATATCTGGGAGGTGCAGCTGCACCCGCCGAAGCAGATCACGCCCCGTCGCCGGCGCCTCACCGTGCCTGAGCGCATCCTGTTCGACGGCTCGGTGTACACGCCGCTCGACGAGGAGGCGGTGCGTGACCGCTGCCGTCGACTGAAGAAACAGGGTGTCGAGTCCGTGGCGATTTCCCTGCTGTTCTCTTTCGTCAATCCCGCCCACGAGAAGCGTGTGGCCGAGATTGTGGCCGAGGAAATGCCCGGTGTGCATCTCTCGGTCTCCCATCAGGTGCTGCCGCGTTCGCCCGAGTACGACCGCACCAGCACCACGGTGGTCAATGCCTATGTCGCCCCCCGGGTGACCTCCTACCTGGAGCGACTGGTGTCGCGCCTCAAGGAGGGTGGCTATCGCAACCAGCTGATGGTGATGCAGGCCAGCGGCGGGGTGATGACCAAGGAATACATCGAAGGCTCGCCCATTCGCGTGCTTGCCTCCGGACCGGCCGGCGGGGTGGTCGGCTCCGCACACGCGGGTGCGGCCAAGGGACACCCCAATCTGCTGTGCGTGGATATGGGTGGCACCTCCTATGACATGTCCATGGTGCTCGACGGTGCCGCACCGGCGGTGGCGGGTTGGAACATGCACCACCGCAACCTGGTGGGCGTGCCCATGGTGCAGGTGGAAACCCTCGGCGCCGGGGGCGGCTCTGTCTGCCACGTACACAACGGCGAACTGCGGGTCGGGCCGGAATCCGCAGGCTCCGATCCGGGTCCCATCTGTTATGGCCGCGGCGGCAAGAAGCCGACCGTGACCGATGCCCTGTTGATGCTGGGTATCCTGTCGGCCGATACGGATTTTGCCGGCGGCAGCTTCTCGCTGACCCGCAACGGCGTCGAGGAGGCCTTCCAGGCCATCGGCGACGAGATGGGCTACAGCGCCGAGGACGCGGCCTTCGACAGCTGGCGGGTGGTCAATGCCAACATGATTCAGGCGGTGCGCCGTACCACGGCCGGCAAGGGTGTCGACTCCGAAGACTTGGTGATGCTCGCCTACGGCGGCAACGGCCCGGCGTTCGCGGCGGTGCATGCCGAGGCGCTGGGTATTCGCAAGGTGCTGGTGCCCAAGGCCTCCCCGACCTTTTCGGCGCTGGGTACCCTGGTGGCGCGACCCTGTATCGACGAGGAGCGCTCCATCATCTGCCCGGTGTCCTCACCCGACCTCGAGAAGCTCAAGGAGTTGTGGCACGAGCTGGGTCAACGGGCCGTGAAATACTTTGCCGAAGCCAGCTTCTCCGCCGAAAAGATCCAGGCCACCTACCAGCTCAACATGCGCTACCGCGGCCAGAACTGGGCGCTGTCCTTCGACATGCATACGGGCCAAGGGGTGGACGACTTCTCCTTCATCGATGAGACTCTGGGGGATCGGGCTCTGGCGGCGTTCAACGAGCGCCACATGGAGGAGTTCGGCCACATTCGTGAAGGCGAGTTGCCGGAGATCATCGGCGTCCGGCTGGCCACTGCGGTGGATACCCCGTCGCCGGTGGCCGGTGCCGGATTCGAGTCCCCGCGTCGTCCCGCCGGTGTGGCCGGAACCCGCCGGGCAAACCTCGGTGAAGGTTATCGGGAAACCCATATCTACCGGGGAGTTGATCTCGAACCGGGACACGAAGTGGCCGGGCCTGCGATCATCGAGGAAACCTTCACCACCATCGTCGTCTACCCCGGGTGGATGTGCACGGTGGATGACGCCGGTGATTACGAGCTGACCATGAACTGATGGGCTGCGGCCCGGTAGCTGACCCCCGGCTGAACCGATGGTTCGGCGGACTTGCGACCGGGCCGCCATGGGAAATAATCAGGGCCATAACCATAAGATGAGGTGGTGAGTGTCTGCACTGCAAAATATCAAGGTGCTCGAGCTGGCCGAGACAGTGGCCGGAGAATACTGCGGCAAGTTGCTGTCGGATTTCGGCGCCGAGATCATCAAGCTGGAGCGACCCGGCCGGGGCAGCCCCACGCGCTATCTGAGCCCGTTGTCGGACGGTGACGACAGCCCCGAGCGCAGTGGGCTCTTTGCCTATCTCAACACCGGCAAGCACTCGGTTGCGGTGGATCTCGACAGCACTTCGGGGCAGGAAACCCTGACGCAGCTGCTCGGCTGCGTCGATGCGGTGATCGACGATCACGGCCAGACCTGGCTGAAGACCCGCGGACTCGACCAGGCCGCCTGCGACTCGGATCATCCCGGGCTGGTGGTGTGTTCGGTGACCCCCTTTGGCCTGTCGGACGCCGGCGACACCGCCGCGATCGCCGGCGATCTGGCGGTGTTTCAAGCCAGCGGCTGGGGCTATCACACGCCCAGCGGTGCCGCGGACGGCGATCCACCCCTGAAGGGGGCGGGCCGTTTCCTGCCCAGTTACGAGGCGGGCCTCGATGCGGCCCTCTGTATGGCCGCGGCGCTGTTCGATGTGCTCGGCGGTGGTCAGGGCCGCTTCATCGATGTGTCCGGGCAGGCCGTCATGGCCTCGCGGGTGGATTATGTCCTCGGCCAGATGGTGGCCGGCGACATGAACGTCAGCACCGATCGCCAGGCCTTCGATCTGGCCGGCCCGGCCGGTATCTTTCCCTGTGCCGATGGCTATGTGTACATCTGGATGTCGGCGCCTGCCCATTGGCAAGCCCTCGGCCAGATGCTGGGTGAGCCCGACTGGATGAAGGATTTCCCGGAGCGCTGGCTGGAGTTGGCCTGTACACCCGAGCGTGTCGAGCTGTGCCGCCGGCACATGGGCGAGTGGCTGAAGACCCGCAACAAGCACGAGGTGTCGGCCGAGGGACAGAAGCTGGGCCTGACCATGGCACCGGTGAACGACGCCCGCGATCTGCTCGCTTGCCCGCAATTCAGCCATCGCGGCTTTTTTGCCGAGGTGGAGCACCCGACGCTGGGCAGAGCGCTCTATCCCACTGTGCCCTACCGGCTCAGCGAAACGCCGGCGGGTATTGCCGCACCGGCGCCACTGCTCGACCAGCACGCCGGGGAACTGCTGCGCTGGCTGGGTGCCGCGCAGGGTATGGACCAGGGGAGGGCGGAGTCATGACCATGCAGAACAGAGGCGGGCCCCTGCAGGGGGTGCGCGTGGTGGAGCTCACCAAGGTGTGGGCGGGTCCCTGTGCCGGCAAGCAGCTTGCCTACCTGGGCGCCGAGGTGATTCGGGTGGAGAGCCTGGGCTCCCTCGACGTCACACGGGTCTACGGCGTCAAGGACATGAACAAGGCGCCGGGCTTCATGGCGGTGAACCCCGAAAAGCTCAGCGTGCAGATCGACATGAAGACGGAGGAGGGCATCAACCTCATCCTGGACCTGGTCGCCAAGGCGGACATTCTCGTCGAGAACCTGCGCCCGGGTGCCATCGACCGGCTGGGCCTGGGTTATGACCGGGTAAAAAGCGTCAAGCCCGATATTGTCTACGTTTCCATGGGCATGTACGGCAACGACGGGCCGCTGGCCTACCAGACCGGCTATGCGCCCTGCTTTGCCGCGCTCGGTGGCGTCAGTTACCTGGTGGGCCGCGAGGGCGGCGCGCCGGAAGGCATGAATGTCCGCTATGCCGACTCCACCTTCGGCACTGCTGCCGCCTTCGCGGCCACCGTGGCATTGGCTCATCGCCGTCGCAGTGGTCAGGGGCAGTTCATCGACGTCTCGGCGGTCGAGTGCATGACCAGCATGGTGGGAGACGCGATTCTCGACTATACCCTCAACGGCCGTGTGGAAACCGCCGCGGGCAATCGCCACCGCGATATGGCCCCCCACGGTGTCTATCCGTGCAAGGATCAGGAGTGGATTGCACTGGCCGCACCGAACGACGACGCCTGGCGGGCGCTGGCTGTCGCCATGGGCCGCCAGGATTGGGCCGAGGACGACCGCTTCGCCACCGTCGCTGCCCGCAAGCAGCATGAGGATGAGCTCGATCAGCAGGTCGCTGCCTGGACCGCGGATCAGGACGCCGCTTCGCTGGCGTCCATCCTGCAGCAGGCCGGGGTCACGGCTACAAAAAGCCTCAGCTCCCTCGATCTGGTGGCCGACGCCAACCTGTGGGGACGCGGCTTCTACCGCGAGGTGCAGTCCGGTGACGGCAGCAGCCGGCCGGTGGTGGGGCCCTCCTGGAACATGTCGCGGGGGGCCGACATTCGTTCCGGCGCGCCGCGGCTGGGGGAGCACAACGATTACATTCTGGGCGACGTGCTGGGGCTCTCCGAAGAGCGCCGGCAAGCGCTGGCCGACGCCGGAGTAACGCGTTGACAGATGTGGTGAAAGCCGGGTTCCGGTGCCCGGGCGTTGACGGCCCGGCACTCCCGGGCCCGGTGGCGGTCCAAGGAGATCCACAGGAGCACATCAGTGCCCATTCCCATGACAGCGCAGCGACCATGGTTCGCAGAGGTTGAGAGATGACAGAGATACTGTTCGTAATCAATGAGCGCAACTTTCGCGAGTGCGAGCTAGCCTTTCGGGGCGAACGCAACCAGGAGTACTACCTGGGGGAATACTCCATCGAGGCCGACTCGGTGGTGGACGTGCGCGCCGAGAAAAAGGCCGTTGGCCCGTACTCGCTGATCAAGGTCAAGGCCCGTTCGCGGCAGTTCTTCCGCCGCTCCTGGGCTCATATCCGCGAAGATGCCACCGACGTCATGGTGTTGTGGTTCGTCAAGCGCGGTAGCCTGGTGGTCACTCACCAGAGCGGCCAGAGCGTCGCCGAGGCTGGCGACTTTGCCCTGACCCGTTCCATGACGCCCTTCGCCATGGAGTGTCTGCCCGACGCCGAATCCCGGCACGAGGTGTTCCATCTGATCGTGCCCACGCACCTGTTCCGGCGCTATCTCAACCGCGATATCAATACGGGCTTCTCCCTGCCGGCCACCGGTCGCCAATGGGCACTCGCCGAGCGGCTGCTGGCGGAAGTGTACGAGAGCAGCGGCGAACTGAACGAGGCGGTGGAGCGGCTGTTGGCCGATACCGCGCTGGAGATGATCGCCGACGCCCTGCAGGATTGCGATGACGGCCCGGCGCGCCAGACGCTGGCGGAGCAGCGCCTGCAGGAAGTGTTGCGCTATATCGAGGTTCACCTGTCGGACCCGCGCCTGAGCACCAGCATGGTGGCGGAGGCGTGCGGCATTTCCACCCGCTATCTGTCCCACCTGCTCAAGCAGTACGGCAGCTCCTTTTCCACACTGGTTTGGGATCAGCGGCTCCGGACCGCGGCACGCTGGCTGGAGACGACTCCGCCGGGCGACATCTCCATCGCTGAAATTGCGTTTCGTGTCGGTTTCAAGAGCCCGGCCCATTTCAGCCGGCTGTTCAAGCGGGTCTTCGGCAAGGGGCCGCGCGAGTACCGAGCAGCCCGGCGCAAGGAGCTGCTGGAGCAGCACCAGGAATTGTTCGCCACCAGTGTGTCCGGCACGCTGCAGTAATAACAACGTTCTCCACACCGCCCTGTCGGGCGAGTGTGGGCCAATCTGTTCACGAGAGGGTTCCATCAATGACGAATAATCAGACCCAGGCGCAGAATGACTCCGGTTGCCCGGTGGGCCGCCACAAGGTGTCCCTGGCCGAGGCCTCCCTGGCCGATCCGATCATCCAGGCTCGGCCCAACGATTTCTACTGGACGCTGCGCACCGAGGATCCGGTCCACTACGACGAGAAGCTCGGCATGTGGCTGGTGTCCCGCTACGAGGACATCGTGACTCTGCTGCGCGACCCGGTAACCTACTCCGACAAGCACGGCTACGAGGCGCAGTACGCCAGCGGTTTCTTCGACGAGTTCAAGAAAATTCTCGAAGAGGAAGGCGGCGGCTTCTTCCCGGACGTGATCAAGAGCGATCCGCCGGAGCACACCCGCGTGCGCAGATTGATGGAAGGCGCCTTCTCGGCCCACCGGGTCAGAACCCTCGAACCGCAGATCACCGAGATCATTGCCAAACTGGCGGGAGAGGTGGCGGCCAGGGCCGCCAAGGGCGACGCCATCGACGGCGTACGTGACTTCGCCATCCCGCTGACCATCGCCGTGATCTGTGCCCAGCTCGGCATCGAGCAGTACAACGGCCAGAAGATTTCCCGCTGGTCCGAGGCGGTGACTGCACAGATCGGCCGTATGCAGGATCGCGAGCAGATGATCGAGAACGCGCGCCAGATCTGCGAGCTGCAGAATTTCATCATCGCGGAAATGAAGGATCGCGAGGCCAACCCCCGCGAGGACATGATTTCCGATCTGGTGCACGCCACAACCGAGGAAGGCGGCAAGCTGACCTTTGCCGAGGCCGTATCGCTGATTCGGGCGCTGATCATCGCCGGCAACGACACCACGGCCACGGCTATCGGCAACCTGTTGTACATTCTGGCAACTCAGCCCGAGCTGGAGCACCAGCTCTACGATCACCTCGACGACGACCGCTACATCACCCGGTTCGTGGAGGAGCTGCTGCGTTACGCACCGCCGGTGCGCGGCCTCGCCAAGATGACCACCTGCGAAACCGAGCTGGGTGGCCAGAAACTGCCCAAGGGCGCCCACATGCTGGTGCTCTACGCGTCGGGCAATGACGATGAGTCGCAGTTCGAGTGTCCGCGTCAGTTCGACCTCAATCGGCCCAATGTGGCCCACCACGTGGCCTTCGGCGTCGGCATCCACCGCTGCATCGGCGCCTCCCTGGCGCGCATGGAGATCAAGGTGGCGGTCAAGGAGCTGCTGAAAAAGGCGCGGGACTTCAAGCTGGCCATCCCCGTGGAAGACATCGAGTACCAGAAGACCGTGGCGACGCACCAGATCGCCAGCCTGCCGATCACCTTCACCGCCCGTGGCTGAACACTGTCACGAGGCGTTTGGACGACAGGGCAGGTGAAGAAGCAGGCGCAAACCGTCGCCAGTCAGCAGTGACCGGGCCCTTGCGGGCCCGGTCTCGTGTGTCTGGCGAGAACATAACAATATGTGAGGAAAACAGCGTGAGTCAGGAGTTGTCGGGTAAAGTTGCCGTGATCACCGGAGCGGCCAGTGGCATCGGCCGTGCCAGTGCCGAGTTGTTCGTGGAGCAAGGTGCCCGCGTCGTACTGGCCGATGTCAACGCGGAGCAGGGGCAGTCACTGGCGCGGTCACTGGGCGAGGCCGCCCGCTTTCTGTCCACCGATGTGTCCGATGCCGACCAGGTGCAGGCGCTGGTGGACCATGCGGTGGCCGAGTTCGGCGACCTGCACATCATGTTCAACAACGCCGGCATCTCCGGGGCCCAGCACCCGCGCCTGCTCGACGATGATCTGAGCGATTTCTCCAGGGTGATCGGTATCAACCTGTACGGGGTCATGAAGGGTACCCAGAGTGCCGCCCGCCACATGCGCGAGCGGGGTGGCGGCGTCATCATCAACACGGCTTCCATTGCCGGTGTGCTGCCGGGGCAGGCCCTGTCCACCTACCGGGTCAGCAAGGCTGCCATGATCCATTTCGGCAAGTGTGCGGCGATTGACCTGGCCGAGTACGGCATTCGCGTCAACACCCTGGTGCCGGGGCATATCCGCACCCCGCTGACGTCCTTTTCCATGCCGGGCATGACGCCGGAACAGGTGGAGAAACTCAAGGAAGCGTTGGCACCGGTGTGGGATGTCAATCAGCCCCTCAAGCGCCACGGTAACCCGTGGGATGTGGCCCAGGCGGCCCTGTTTCTGGCCAGCGACCGCTCGGCCCAGATCACCGGCGTCGCTCTCCCCATCGATGGTGGTATTACCGCGGGCGATCCGGTCAACCACCTGCAGCAGTTGTTCGATGCCCGCGCACAGGCGCTGGGTACCTGACAGCCGGAAGGGGCCGCGCCAGTGGTATCGGCGCGCCGGTTGAATGCCCGCCACGCTACTATCCAAGACGACTATCAAGACCAAGACCACTATAAAAGCAGTGCATAAAAAAGGAGCAGCAAGATGAAAACAGTCGACAGCACCTGTTCGGTGAACCCCATGGTTCGCGCCATCAGACATTCCTGTATCACGCTGGCTCTGGCCGGCCTGGCGGCCCCGCTGGCCGCCACGGCCCAGCAGGCCCAGCCCTCGGCCGCGCCGGCCAGCGCACGCACCGCCTCCATCGAGGAAGTGGTGGTCACCGCACGGCGGCGTACCGAGACCCTCTCCCGGGTGCCCATCGCCATCAGCGCCCTGAGTGGCGAGCAACTGCTGGAGCGCTCGGTACGATCCGACTCGGACCTACAGTTCGTGGTCCCGGGCTTCACCGTGCGCCAGACCCAGGGCAATAACTCGCTGACCTACTCGATCCGCGGCCAGTCGGCGGATACCTTCAGTGGCTCCCCCTCCGCCGTGGTGGCCTACATGAATGAAGTGCCGCTCACCATCAGCGGCGCTTCGACCTTCTACGACCTCGAGTCGGTGCAGGTCCTCAAGGGCCCGCAGGGTACCCTGTTCGGTCGCAACACCACCGGGGGTGCGGTGCTGTACTCCTCCGCCCGTCCCACCGAGGAGCGGGAAGGGCGCCTGCGGGTTCGTCTCGGCAACTACGACCTGCGCGAAGTGGAAGGCATGATCAATGTGCCACTGGTGGACGACACCCTGCTGATGCGCGCCGCCTTCAACACCGTCGAGCGCGACGGTTACATCCGCAATCTGCAGACCGGCCGCAAGCACGGCGAAATCGGCCGTGACAGCGCCCGTATCTCGCTGACCTTCCGGCCGAACGACCGGTTCGAGAACACCACCGTTGCGGCCTACTCGGAAAACGACAGCATCAATACCGGTGCGTCCTATACCTACAGCGTGTATGAGCCGGGGGCGACCAATAATGGATTCCCGTTGATAGGCGACGCTGGGTTCCTCTTTGGTCCCAGCCTGGATGCTGCGTTTGGCCCCGGAGCTTGGGATACCTATCTGGCGGCCAACCCTGGCGCCTATGCGCCCGGCCTGATCGCCTATGTGGATGAGCAACGGCGCTTGGGGCCCTACGTGACCCAGCACCCGGGCAATGCCAAGCACACCGGCCGCGACTGGAT
>JBJHAZ010000044.1:2717-11527 GCA_050485225.1 Gammaproteobacteria bacterium | reverse complement strand
AGGGCATCAGTGCCGATGTGGAGGATGTGGACCCCGCCAATCTCCCGGCGGAGCTGGTGGAGCTGAACCCCTACGGGACGCTGCCGACACTGGCCGACCGCGATCTCTCCCTGTATGAAACCAAGGTCATGATGGAATACCTCGACGAGAGGTTTCCGCACCCGCCGTTGCTGCCGGTCTACCCGGTGGCACGGGCTCTGAGCCGTCAGTTGATGTTCCGGGTCGAGCGCGACTGGTGTTCGCTGGCCGATATCATTCTCGACGGTGCCGACGACAAGGCCGCCGAGAAGGCGCGCAAGGAGCTGCGGGAGCATCTCCTGGGCGTGGCACCGGTGTTCAACGACATGCCCTATTTCATGAGCGAGGAGTTCACCCTGGTGGACTGCTGCCTCGCGCCGATTCTCTGGCGGCTTGATGTGCTGGGTGTGAAACTGACGGGCGCCGGTGCCAAGCAGGCCCGCCCGCTGGTGGGCTACATGCAGCGCGTCTTCGAGCGACCCGCTTTCCGTCTCAGCCTGAGCCAGCGCGAGCGGGAGATGCGCTGAGTACAGACCGGCCCCGCCCTGGCGGCGGGGTTCCGGTGGCAGGCGTGCCTGCCGCGTCTGACGTTCACGAACCGACCGGAGTGCTGTGATGCCAATGACGTCCAATCGGCCCTATCTTCTCAGGGCTTTCTACGAGTGGATCATTGACAACGAGATGACACCGCACGTTGTTGTCGACGCCTACTACCCGGGCGTGTCCGTCCCCCAGCAGTATGTGGCCAACGGCCAGATCACCCTGAATATTGCCCCCCGGGCCGTGGCTGCCATCGATCTCGGCAACGATGCGATCTTCTTCAACACCCGGTTCGGCGGTGTGCCCACCGATGTGTTTGTGCCGGTGCGTGCCGTCCTCGGTATCTTTGCCAAGGAAAATGGCCACGGCATGATGTTCGAGCCCGACCCGGAGCCGCCGACGCCGCCGCAGGGCGAGCCCTCCGACACCGGGTCGAGACCGGAGTCGGAGTCCTCCGGCCGCGGCCGCAAGCCCTCGCTCAAGGTGGTGAAGTAGGCCGCCGGTCACCGGCGGCGTGGCGGGGTAAACGCTAGTCGAGGTGCTCGAAGGCCTTGATCACGCGCTGGACGCCGCGCACCCGGCTGGCCAGTGTGGCGGCGCGGTCTGCGCTGTTGCGGTCGGTGATGCCCATCAGGAACACTGTGCCGTCCTCTACGATCACCTTGATGGCGCCCGAATCCAGATCCCGCTCGGCAATCAGCCGCGTGCGCACCTTGGTGCCGAGCCAGCTGTCGTTGGAGCGCGCCATGAAGGTGCTGTTGGGACCGATCTGCAATTCATTGTGAACCAGTCGGACACCGCGAAAGTCGCGGGCGGCATTGCCGGCCAGGCTCCGCAGGCGTTCGTCCGCAACCTGCCCGGTCAGCAGCAGCACGCCGTTGTAGGCGTGGACGTTGACGTTGGCGCGCTCCAGCTCCGGATCGGCCTTCTTGATGTTGACGCCCACCAGGGTTTCGGTCTGGAAGTCGTCGATGCTGGTGCCGAGCGAGGTGCGTGTCGGGGTCGGCTCGATGGGGTCGCGGGTGACCTTGTGTACCATCGTCGTACAACCGCTCAACAGCACAACCAGCAGTAGGGGCAGCCAGGGGGTGCGGATCATGAGTCTACTCCAAAAAGTTGCTGTTCGACGGTATCGCACAGCGTCGTCACTGCCAGCACAAGGGTGTGGGTGGCGACGAGCGGGCTGGCCGTAAACGGCGTCACCGCACAGTCCGAGCCTCCCAGCACGTTGAGGATACTGTCGTCGCCGGGACAACAGAAGGCGATGACCACGATGTCCCGCTGGTGTGCGGCCTCGATGGCATCGGCCAGATGCAGCGGATTATCGCCGATGCAGAAGGTGATGAGTATGTCTCCGGGCTGACTGAGCGCCGAGAGTTGATCGGTCAGGGCGGAGGTGTCCCGGTGTCGACTGAGCAGGCCGGTGTCGGTGGCCAGGCAGATGGCCGGGAAGGGTGGCCGCTGCCGCTGTTGGCCGGTGTGCAGCAGAAAACTGCAGGTCTGGGCCAGGCTGGCGCACAGCCCGCTGCCCCAGGTGAACACCCGTCCACCGCGAAGCAGGCCCTGGGCGAGAATGTCGCTGGCCACGGCAATCTGCTCGGCGAGCGGGTCGCTCATCTGCAGCAGGGCATCGGCGCTGCCGTGAATGGTTTCCAGAACGCGTTCCTTCACCGGAACTCCTCAGACACTGAAGGCATTTTTGATCCAGTCGACCGTCGGTGACTGCTCGCCGGCGGTTTCCACCGCGATCACATCGAAACGGCATTGCACCTTATTGTACAGTCTTCGCGCCTGCAGGTAGGCGCTGGCGGCCGCGTGCAGGCGACGCATCTTGGCCGGGGTGATGGATTCGGCGGCACTCGCGAAGCGGCTGCGCGCCCTCGCCCGCACCTCCACAAACACCAGCTGCGAGGCGTCGGACATGATCAGGTCGATCTCGCCGCGGCGGGTGCGGAAGTTGCTGGCTATCCATTGCAAGCCCCGTTTTTCCAGATAGTCTCGGGCCAGTTGTTCGGCCTGGGTGCCATCCATGGTGGACTCTCCGTGTCCGTGGGTGTATGTCAGCCCTCCGCCGGGCGCAGCGGCGTCGCCTGTCCTCGCCGGAACTCGGCCCAGGGTAATTCCCGCTGCACCACGCCGGTGGCGTCGATGCGCAGCAGGCCGGAGTTGCCCGGCAGGCTGAGGTGCGAATTGTGACGCAGCTGTTCCAGTCGCTGCTGCAGGTGGAAGGCGTCCACTCCCAGTCCGTGCAGGCCCCACAGGTTGCGCGGCAGGGCGTCGCGGGGCAGGAGCGCGTCGGGAATGGCGCCGCTCAGGTTCGACGGCTCCACGGTAAACCGGATGCCCTCCAGATCGCGGTTGCGGGCCGCTTCGGTTTCTCCGCTGTAGATCTGGGAAGTGGCGTATATGGGCAGATCGCCGGCGAAGTGGAAGTCCAGCGTCGGCTTGAGCTGTCGTGCCTGGGTGGGCTGGGCGAGCAACAGCACGGCGTCGAGGTCCGGCCGGCGTACCGGGTTGAAGGTGAGGTCGCGCCCGAGGGTACGCTCGAGTCGGCCATGGCGCTCGCTGCTCTCGTCGATACCCAGCGCGGGGCGCACGATGTCGGAGTAGTCGCCCTGGGTCGGACTGTACTGGCGGGTGAAGACCACGTTACCACCGAGCTGCTGCCACTGCTGGGTGAAGGCCCGTGAGGTGCGCTGGCCCCAGGTGCTGTCCGGCGCGATCACCAGTACTGTGCGATGGCCGTCATACCAGGCGCGATTGGCGGCCTGGCGCGCTTCGTCTTCCGGCGGGAGGCCGAACTGGTAGAAGTGATCGTGGGGCATCAGGCCGATTTCGTCGTCGAGGCGGTTGAGGCCGAGCAGGGCGGTGGGCAGCTCCGGTTGTTGCGCCAACAGCGCCAGTTCGTCCCGCTGCAGAGGCCCGATGATGACTTCGGCGCCCTCCTGATGGGCGCGGTGGTACAGGGTCGTGACGTCTTTGTCGGCGCCGGTGTCATAGAGGCGCACCTGTGGCGGCGTGCCGCCCTGGCTCAGGGTCTGGAAGTGCGCGGCGAGAAACCCGTCCCTCACCGCCCGGCCGGCGTCGGAGAGCGGCCCCGACAGGGGCAGCAGCAGTGCCACGTGGCGCGGCATCTCGCGGGCGAAGCGCTCCAGGTCGGCCAGGGCCTCGGGCGGGAGTTGGGACGCGGGATGCCCCGGCTGGCGCTGTTGCCACTGGTTGAAGGCCTGTTGCTGCGCGTCGATGCTGTCGCCGCTGGCCCGTAGCACGATCGCCAGATCGGTCCAGCCGGCGAGCGCGCTCGACGGATCCTCGAAGGAGAGGCGCATCAGGTCGTTTTCGGGCAGTTGGCTGAGCGCCGTCCACAGGCGGTCGTGACTGCGTTGGCGCTGTTGCCGGTTTTCGGCCAGCTCGGCCGCGGCCAGATGGTGGCGCAGGGCGAGCAGGCTTTCTTCGGGCGTGCCGTGGAGGCTGCCGTTCAGCTCGTGCCACTCGAAACGCTGTGACCGCGGCATATCGGCAACCTGGCGCTGGATGCGTTGGCTCGCCAGCAGTGCGCGTGCCGTGGCCCGGTCGCCGGTATTCAGGCTCAGGCCCGCGTAGTCGAGGACATAGCGGCGGTATTCGTCGTCGTCGAGTCCGGCGGGGTCGATGGACCCGAACGCATTCAGCGCGGAGGGCTGGGCGTCGGCCTCCAGAAACAGGGTGGCGGCCTCGAGCAGCAGTCGGTCGCGTTCGTCCCCGGCAGTGCGCGATGTGGCCAGCAGGGTCTGGGCGCGTTCGATCTTCTGTTCGGTGGTGTATGCTGCCGGCGTCCGGTCGGTGGCCACAGGCGCGCAGGCGGACAGCAGAATGACGGTCATCAGGGCCAGCATACCTGCCAGTGGCAGGTGGCGGCTTTGCAGAGCAGGAGGAAGAGCCATGTCGGGATCGCTTGTAGTGGTTGCCACGCCAATAGGTAACTTGGGCGATATGGTACCCCGGGCACTGGAAATACTACAGGGCGCCGATCTGATTTGTGCCGAGGATACCCGCCACAGTGCCCGGCTGCTGCAGCACTTCGGTATTCGTACGCCGCTGGTGAGTTACCACGAGCACAGCTCCGACACCGAGCGCGAGCGGGTGCTGGCCCAGTTGCGGGAGGGCCGTACGGTCGCGCTCATTTCCGATGCCGGTACCCCCCTGATCTCGGATCCCGGTTTCGACCTGATTCGCGCCGCCCGCCACGAAGGGGTAGTTGTGACGCCGGTGCCGGGGCCCTGCGCGGCAGTGGCGGCCCTGTCCGTGGCCGGCATGCCCACCGACCGGTTCCTGTTCGAGGGTTTTCTGCCGGCCAAGGGTGCGGCGCGTCGCGCGCGCCTGCAGGCAGTGGCCGGTGAGCGCGCCACGCTGGTGTATTACGAATCCCCGCACCGCATCCTCGAATCGCTGCGCGACATGGCGGCGGTGCTGGGCGGTGCGCGACAGGCCTTTTTTGCCCGGGAAATGACCAAGACCTACGAGACCTACCTGTTCGATACGCTCGATGGTCTGTGTGAGCGCGTCGACGGCGACGCCGATCAGCGGCGTGGCGAGATGGTGGTGGTGGTCAGCGGTGCCGGCGACGACGAGGATGCGCGGGTGCGCCGCGAGGGCGAGCGGGTGCTGGCCCTGCTGTTGGAGGAGCTGCCCCTGAAGCGGGCGGCCGCGCTGGCCGCCACCATTACCGGTGACAGCAAGAACCGGCTCTACCGGGAGGCCCTGCAGCGCCGCGAGCCGGGGTCGGAGGGCTGAAGCGTGGGCTGGGGCACCGGCCCCAAAACGTGGTATTCTGTCGCCCGAGTCGGCTGGACAGTCGCTGTGGCCCTTGTGGCCATGGAGGAAAGTCCGGGCTCCGCAGGGCAGGGTGCCAGGTAACGCCTGGGGGGCGAGAGCCTACGGAAAGTGCAGCAGAGAGCAGACCGCCGATGGCCGCGCAAGCGGATCAGGTAAGGGTGAAAGGGTGCGGTAAGAGCGCACCGCGCGACTGGTAACAGTTCGTGGCACGGCAAACCCCACTCGGAGCAAGACCAAATAGGGATCCATCGGTGTGGCCCGCACTGGATCCGGGTAGGTCGCTTGAGGCGCACGGTGACGGGCGTCCCAGATGAATGACTGTCCACGACAGAACCCGGCTTACAGGCCGACTCGACATTTTGCTTTACTCCCGCCGGCCGGCTGCGGCCGGCGGGCAGCGTTTCACCTCGCCCCATATGGGGTCATCTTCTTAAAACCCCTCCTTTATAGCGCCAAATCTTCTCACTCTTAAGACTTTGCTTTAAGTGTGAAGCTCACACCTGTGTTTTGTATCGGTTTCGCATACCGTCGGCCGACCGTTTTGTGTATTTTCGCTCCACATTCCCCTGCAGATCCCGGAATTTCGCCGCATTTAACCCAATTCGCTGCCTTGACTTTGGTTGGTTTGGGCATATAGTGGCATGAAGTGGGATTAAGTGGGGCAAAGTGGAAGAAATGCCCCGAAACCGATAAACGGAGACGGCGAGTGTTTCGCGGCAGCAACGAAATCAACATGGACGCGAAGGGGCGGATGGCAATCCCGGCCCGCTATCGCGACCCGCTGTTGAATCAGTGCGCCGGCGAGCTGGTCGCCACCATCGACATCAAGGACCGCTGCCTGCTGATCTACCCGCTGCCTGAGTGGGAGAAGATCGAGGCACAGATATCATCTCTGCCCACATTCAACGAGAACACTCGACGCCTGCAGCGTTTGCTGATCGGCCATGCTCGCGAGCTGGAGCTGGACAGCAACGGACGCGTCCTGGTACCGCCGGAACTGCGCAGCTACGCGCAGGTAGATAAAAAAGTCATGCTGGTGGGTCAGGGTCGTCGGTTCGAGCTGTGGAGTCAGGAGAACTGGGAAAGCAAGCGGGAAGCGTGGCTTGAGGAAGGGCTCGAAACTCTCGAGATTCCTCAGGAAATGCAGTCTTTGTCTCTCTAAGGGTGCGAGTTGGCTATGGCTGAACAGGTCGCCCATACGACCGTAATGCTCCGTGAGGCAGTGGACGCGCTGGTGACTGACCCGGACGGCTTTTACGTGGACGGGACCTTCGGTCGCGGTGGCCACTCCGCTCTCATACTCGAACGGCTTTCCCCGCGCGGGCGTCTGCTCGCCATCGACAAGGATCCCGCCGCGCGCACGGTGGCCCGTGAGCGCTTCGGCGGCGACAGCCGGTTCGAGATCGTCAGTGGCTCCTTTGCCGATACCTTGCGCCTCGTGGACGAGCGCGGCAAGGCCGGACAGGTGGCCGGCCTGTTGCTGGATCTGGGTGTGTCCTCTCCGCAATTGGATGACGCCGAACGGGGCTTCAGTTTTCTGCGCGACGGTCCACTCGACATGCGCATGGATCCCGAATCCGGCGTCAGCGCCGCCGAGTGGCTGGCCGTCGCCGGCGAGGACGAGATCGCCCGCGTCCTGAAGGAATACGGTGAAGAGCGCTTTGCCCGCCGCATGGCGCGCGCCATCGTGCGCGAGCGCGCTGTGGAGCCCATTGTGCGCACTGCGCGTCTGGCGCAGATCGTGGCCGAGGCCAACCCGGCATGGGAAAAGGGCCGCCACCCGGCGACCCGGGCCTTTCAGGGCATCCGCATCTACATCAACCGCGAGCTGGAGGACCTCGAAAGCGTGCTCGCCGACGTAGTGTCCATGCTGGCGCCCGGTGGGCGCCTGGTGGTGATCAGCTTCCACTCCCTCGAGGACCGCATCGTCAAGCGTTACATCCGCCGCCAGGAGCAGGGCGATCCGATTCCGCGCGGCCTGCCGGTGATGGAAAAGGACCGTCCCCGTTTTCTGAAGTCGCTGGGCCGCGCGCAGCGTCCGGCCGAGGACGAGGTCGGTGACAACCAGCGTGCGCGCAGCGCGGTAATGCGTGTGGCGGAGCGACTGGCATGAAGACGCAGGCGCTGACAAGGGGGGCATGGCACGGCGTGCTGGTGACGCTGCTGTGGACAGCCGTGCTCGGCTCCGCACTGGCGGTCGTTGTGGTGAGCCACCTGTGCCGCCAGCTGTACAGCGAACTGGCCGTGCTGGAGCAACAAGCGAACGAATATCAGGTGGAGTGGGGGCAGTACCTGTTGGAGCAGAGCTCCTGGGCGTCCCTCAGCCGCATCGAACAACTGGCGCGCGAGCAACTGGGCATGCGGGTTCCCCGCGACGACGAACTGAGGGTGGTGCAACCGTGAGACGGCGTGCGGCCCGGAAACCGACCATCGCACTGTGGCGCTACTGTCTGGTGCTGCTGCTGCTCATGGCCTTTCCGGCCCTGGCGGTGTGGCACATCGCCGGCCTGCAGGTGTTGCCCAACGAGGAGCGCGGGTTCGAGTTCCTGCAGAACCAGGGCGATGCGCGCACGGTACGCATCGAGAGCCTGCCCGCCTACCGGGGCGTGATTACCGACCGCCGCGGCGAGCCGCTGGCGGTCAGTACACCCATGATCTCCCTCTGGGCCAATCCCAAGGTGCTGGTGGAGTCGCCGGAGGGCATCCGGCGGCTCGCGGCGGCGCTGGGTATCGACGCCGGCGATCTCGCCCATCGCGTCGAGCGCTTTCGCGAGCGCGAGTTCATGTACCTGCGCCGCACCATGACTCCGGCTGCCGCCGCCGACATCCTGGACCTGGAGATTGCCGGGGTGCACTCCCGTCGCGAGTTCCAGCGTTTCTATCCCGCCGCCGAGGTCGCCTCCCATCTGCTGGGCTTCACCAACGTGGACGACCGTGGCCAGGAGGGGCTGGAGCTGGCCTACGAGCAGTGGCTGCAGGGCGTGCCCGGCGCGCGCCGCGTCCTCAAGGATCGTCAGGGCCGCATCATCAAGGATCTGGAGCTGGTGCGCAGCGAGCAGCCGGGCCGCGATATGGCGCTCAGCATCGACATGCGCCTGCAGTACATCGCCTACCGCGAACTCAAGGAGGCGGTCGACAAGTTCCAGGCGGCGGCCGGCTCAATGGTGATCCTCGATGCCCAGACCGGCGAAATACTGGCCATGGTCAACCAGCCGTCCTTCAACCCCAATGCGCGCGGGCAGGCCGCTCCCGCCTACATGCGCAACCGGTCGCTGACCGATCAGCTCGAGCCCGGTTCCACCATGAAGCCCTTCACGGTCATTGCCGGGCTGGAGCAGGGGGTGATCAGCCTCGAACAGACCATTGATACCAACCCGGGCTGGATCCAGGTGGGGCGCAAGACCATTCGTGACCATTCCAACTACGGTGTGGTGGAC
>JBJHAZ010000044.1:0-2707 GCA_050485225.1 Gammaproteobacteria bacterium | reverse complement strand
GACCATGCTGGCGAAGTCGAGCAACGTGGGCACGATCAAGATCGCGCGGGAGCTACCGCCCGAGTACATGCGCGAAATCTTCGCCCGGGTGGGCCTTGGGCGCGCCACCGGGGTCGGCTTTCCCGGCGAAATGTCGGGGGTACTGCCGGACAAGCGTCGCTGGAGTGCCATCGAAATCGCCAACCTGTCCTTCGGCCATGGCCTTGCGGTGACGCCGCTGCAGATTGCCCAGGCCTACTCGGTGCTGGCCAACGATGGGCTCAAGAAGCCCGTCTCCCTGATCCGTCGCGATGACGTTCCCATGGGCGAGCAGGTGATCGATCCGCAGATTGCCGCGGCAGTACGGCGGATGATGAAAGGCGCCACCGAGCGCGGAGGCACCGCGACCCGGGGTGCCGTACCCGGCTACACCGTGGCGGGAAAGACCGGCACGGTGCACAAGGTGGGGCCGTCCGGGTATCTCAGCGATCGTTACATGGGGTTGTTCGCCGGCATCATCCCGGCCGAGAATCCGCGGCTGGTGGCCGTGGTGGTCATCGACGATCCGCGCGGCGATGTCTATTTCGGCGGGGCCGTGGCCGCTCCGGTGTTTGCCAATGTGATGTCCCAGGCGCTGCACCTGCTCGCCATCCCGCCCGAAAAGCGCTTTGACTCGCTGTTGCCCACTCATCTGGTGGACAAGCCGGGTTCACCGGAGGATCGGTCGTGATGGCTGCAGATCGGCATACCGCGAGCGTCGAACTCGGTACCCTGGTGAGTGGGGTCAACCTGCCCGAATCCCTGCGTCGGCTCCGGGTCGCCGGTGTCGCCCTCGACAGCCGGCAGGTACGACCCGGCGAACTGTTTCTGGCCTACCCCGGCAGCCGTGTGGACGGTCGCGACTTCATCGATGCCGCGGTGGCGCGGGGGGCGACGGTGGTGCTGGCGGAATCCCGTGGTCTGGCCATCGAGCCGCGCATCGTGCCGGTGATTCCGGTACGCAACCTGGCGCGCCGCGTGCCGGTGATCGCCGCGCGTTTCTACGGCGAACCGGCGCGGCAGATGACCGTGACCGGTGTGACCGGCACCAATGGCAAGACCACCTGCACCCAGTTGCTGGCGCAGCTGATCGCCCGGTTGTCCTCACGCTGTGGCGTGGTGGGCACCCTGGGCTGTTCGGTACTGCAGGCCGAGGGTCGGTCGCGTCTGGACGAGACCGGCATGACCACCCCCGATCCGGTGCGCCTGCAGGCAACCCTGGCCGACTTCAGGCAGGAGGGCGCGCGCCATGTGGCCATGGAGGTGTCCTCCCACAGCCTCGATCAGGACCGGGTCAGCGGCATCCCCTTCCACACGGCCATCTTCACCAACCTGAGCCGCGATCACCTCGACTATCACGGTTCGGAGGAGGCCTACACCGAGGCCAAGCTGAAACTGTTCCGGCGTCCGGAGCTGGCGTGCGCCATCATCAACGCCGACGATCCGCTCGCGGCGCGCTTTCGTGCCGCAGTCGAGCCCGGGGTGCGGGTGCTGATGTACGGCGCCGGCACCGATGTCGATGTGCGCCTCTCAGCGATCCAGACCTCCGCCGAGGGTGTCTCCGCTCATATCACCACCCCCTGGGGCGAAGCCGATATCCACAGCCAGTTGCTCGGTGAGTTCAACCTGCGCAACCTGCTGGCGGTGATTGCCGCGGCCTGCGTGCAGGGGTTCGACTTCCATGCGGTACTGGCCGCCCTGCCGGCATTGACCCCGATACCCGGGCGCATGGAAGTGGTGCGGGCCGGCAGCCGACCGCTGGTGGTGGTGGATTACGCCCACACCCCGGACGCGCTCGAGCAGGTGCTCAAGGCGCTGCGCAGCCACTGCGAGGACGGCGGCCAGCTGTGGTGTGTCTTCGGCTGCGGCGGCGACCGCGATCGCGGCAAGCGCAGCCAGATGGGCACTGCGGCCTCCCGCCATGCGGACCGGCTGGTCATCACCAGTGACAATCCCCGCAGCGAGGACCCTCAGGCCATCATCGACGACATTCTGGGCGGTGTGCGCGGTACCCAGCCAGCGGTGCATGTGGACCGGGCCGTGGCCATTGCCCATGCGGTCGACAGCGCCGGCGAGAAGGATGTGGTCGTGATTGCCGGCAAGGGGCACGAGACCTATCAGGAGGTGGCCGGCCAGCGTCTGCCCTTCAGCGATCTCTACCACGCGCGCATGGCGCTCAACCGGCGGGAGGGCAGTCAATGATCGGTAGCCTGAGTCTGGCCGCCCTTGCTCACCGCTTTGGCGGCACGTTGCTGTGCCCCGATGCCGAGTTTGCGTCGGTCAGCACCGATAGCCGGACTTTGCCGGATGGGGCGCTGTTCGTGGCGCTGCGCGGTGAGCGCTTTGACGGCCATGACTACCTCGCCGACGTGGCGCGGCGCGCCTGCGGTCTGGTGGTGGACACCCCGAATCGTTCCCTGTCGGTGCCCCAGTGGGTGGTGCCCGACACTACCGAAGCGCTCGGCCAGATTGCGCTGGCCAATCGCGAGCGTTTCGCGGGACCGGTGATTGCCATCACCGGCAGCAGCGGCAAGACCACCGTCAAGGAAATGACGGCGGCGATCCTGTCGCGGTGCGGTTCGACCCTGGCCACGCGCGGCAATCTCAACAATCACATCGGCGTCCCCCTGACACTGCTGGGGCTTGCCCCCGAGCACCGCTATGCGGTCATCGAGATGGGCGCCAGCGC
>JBJHAZ010000043.1:0-11565 GCA_050485225.1 Gammaproteobacteria bacterium | reverse complement strand
TGAGGGCGATTATCGCCTCAAACTGGTGGAGCAAGACCTGTCGCGCTGTCAGTGGCTGTCCCGGCAGTTGCCACACACGACCGTTCTTCATGGCAGCGCCACCGATCGCGAGATGATGGCGGAGGAGAGCATCGAGACCGTTGATGTGTTTATCGCGGTAACCAATGACGACGAGGCCAACATCATGGCCTCCATGCTGGCCAAGAAACTGGGGGTTCGCACCGTCATCACGCTGATCAATAATCCCGTGTACGTCGATCTGATCCAGGGAGGACTGATTGATATCGCCATCTCGCCGCAGCAGTCCACCATCGGGGCCTTGCTGACCTATGTGCGCCGTGGCGATGTGGTCGCAGTGCATTCATTGCGACGTGGCGCTGCGGAAGCCCTGGAAGCGGTAGCCCATGGCGACAGGAACAGTTCGCGAGTGGTGGGCAGGCGGTTGGACCAGTTGGCGTTGCCCCAGGGCACCACCGTAGGAGCGCTGGTTCGTGGGGACAAGGTGCTCATTGCCCATGACAACCTGGAGGTTGCCGACGGCGATCACGTTATCCTGTTTGTGGCGGATCGACGGGCCGTGCGCCAGGTGGAGAAGCTGTTCCAGGTGGACATCGGGTTTTTCTGAGCCTGTCACACTCGCTGTTTCTGCGGTCAGTTACGATGGCGATGGGTTGAGCCGGAGTCGAAGTCCCTGGCGAGCCTCACCCGCTTTAGCCGCAGGGAATTGCCGATCACCGAGAGCGAGCTGCCGGTCATGGCGATCACCCCGATCATGGGATGAAGCAGGCCAACGGCTGCAATCGGTATGGCGGCGAGGTTATAGAACCAGGCCCAGAACAGGTTCTCCACGATTTTGCGAAAGGTGGCGCGAGATAGGCGGATGGCGTCGACGACTTTCGACAACTCGCCGGTGACCAGCGTCACGTCGGCCGCTTCAATGGCCACATCGGCGCCGGCGCCGATGGCAATGCCCACGTCGGCCTGTTTCAGTGCCGGGGCATCGTTGATGCCGTCGCCCACCATGGCCACGTGGTGGCCATGGTGGTTCTGCAACGCCCGGATGGCGTCGACCTTGCCTTCCGGCAGCACACCCGCCAGCACTTCGTCGATGCCCACCTGATCGGCAATGTAGCGAGCGGTGCGCTCGTTGTCGCCGGTGATCATCACCGTGTGAATGTCCATTGCCTGGAGTACCGAAATCGCGGCACTGGAGTCCTCCTTGAGGGTATCGGCCACGGCAACCACGCCGGCAGCCCGGTCACCTGCCGCCACCAGCATGGCGGTCTTGCCCTGGCGTTCCAGGTCGATCAGGGTGCCCTCGAGATCGCCCAGAACAATGTCTGCGTCAGCGAGCAGGCGGCGACTGCCGACGCGAATCAGCTGCCCCTCGACCCGGCCTTCGACGCCCCGGGCGGTGAGGGCACGAAAGTCCGCAACAGCAGGCACATCGAGTCCCCTGTCGCGCGCACCCTGGACGATGGCCTGTCCGAGAGGGTGCTCGGAGCCGGACTCTACCGACGCGGCCAGGCGCAGAACATCGGCCTCGTCGAAACCGCTGGTGGCGATCACGTCGGTAAGCTCGGGCCGGCCCCGGGTGAGGGTGCCGGTCTTGTCGAAGACCACGACCTTGATGTCCTTGAGCGTCTGTATTGCCTCGCCGGAACGGATCAGCACGCCGTTTTCGGCCCCCAGGCCCGAACCCACTATCAGGGCGGTGGGTGTGGCGAGACCCAGGGCGCAGGGACAGGCGATCACCAACACGGCCACCGCGGCGAGGACGCCTGTCATCAGTGGTGACAGCTCGGGATTTACCCACGGCAGAAAACCGGCACCCCAGTGCAGGACGGGCTGCAACAGGTTGCCGAACAGCAGCCAGGCGGCCAGACTGGCGAGACTGATCAGGATGACGGTGGGGACAAACCTGGCCGTGACCCGGTCGGCAAACTCCTGAATCGGCACCCGCGAACCCTGGGCCTGCTCGACGAGCCGAATCACCTGGGAGAGGAACGTATCGGCGCCCACCCGGGTGGCGCGCACCCGCAGCAGGCCTTCCTTGTTGATGGTGGCTCCGATCACGGCGTCGCCGGGCCCTTTTTCCACGGGTACGGATTCGCCGGTGGCGATGGATTCGTCGAGGTGGCTGCTGCCCTCGACGATCTCGCCATCGGTGGGGATCTTCGCGCCGGGGCGCACCACCATGAGGTCACCGGCCTGCAGCTCGCGAACGGATATTTCCACCTCGCTGCCGTCCCGCAACACCGTGGCCGTCTTGGCACCGAGCTCAAGGAGTTTTCGGATGGCGTCGGAGGCGTGACCTTTCGCGCGGGCTTCCAGGTAACGGCCCAGCATATGAAAGGTCATGATGGTGGCGGCCATCTCGATGAAGGACGTCATGGGGTAAAAGAAACCCACCAGTCCGATCAGGTAGGGCGGCAGGCTGCCGAGGGAAATCAGCACGTCCATGTTGGCAGTGCGGTTGGTGAGCGAGCGCCAGGACGAGACATGCGTGGCCCAGCCGCCCCGGAGGAACACCACCGGGAAGGCCAGGATGGCCACCAGGGCCAGATAGCCCGGGATCGGCATCCACAGCATGTGAATCATCATCAGTGCCATGATCAGCGTGGCGGGGACGGCGGCGAACCACAGGCGCTGCCAGGCGCGTGACAGATACCGTTCCTCGCTGGTTGCGGTGTCGGTCTCGCCGCCAGTGCGGGGGCCGTGGTTGTCTTCTTGGTCCACTTCATAGCCGGCGCGCTCGATCACTTGCATCAGCTGTTCCCGGTCGGTTCGGTCGCGTTCTGCCGTGACCGTCACGCGGTGGTTGGCGATGTTGGTCTGCACGTCCAGTACGCCGGTATGGCGCCTCAGCGAGGCGCTGACCAGTCCGGCGCAATGGTTGCTCCCCATCCCGGGGACCGTGAATGTCTCGGTAACAGTGGCTGTAGTGTCGGTTGTCATGGTGTGCGCCTGCCTGGTTGGGCCTTGAGAATCAGTGGTCGTGGTGACCGTGGTCATCGGAGCTATCGGCGGGTGACGCGTGATCGGGTTGAGCGCCCCTGCGGATCGGCTCACCAAAATCATGGTCGTCGCTGACTTTCCACGCCACCGTGCCTTCCGGATGCCGGTACCATCCGGGGTCGCTGTAGTCACCCGGGGCGAGGTCGTCGCGTACCTTGATGACCGTGAACATGCCGCCCATGCCGATGGGGCCGAATGGGCCTTCCCCCATCATCATCGGCAGGGTATTGGCCGGTCCACGCATGTGGCCGCCGTGCCGCTTGTGCTCGTACATGCCGTCCTGCCCCATGGCCATGTAACCGGGCAGGATGCCGCGAATGCGCTCTTCCAGGTCGCGCTGCTCGACCCCGATGGGGTTGGGCAGGTCGTGTCCCATAGGGTTCATGGTGTGGTGGGTCATGTGGCAGTGAAACGCCCAGTCGCCGGCCACGGCGTCAAACTCCGCGTCGCGGGTCTGGCCGACGGCCACGATCTCGGTGGTTTCCGGTCGCCAGGTGGCGGTGGGCCAGCGGCCGCCATCGGAGCCGGTGATCCAGAATTTGTGTCCGTGGATGTGCATCGGGTGGTTCCACATGGAGAGATTGCCCATGCGCAGGCGCACCCGCTCCCCGGTTCGGGCCACCGGCGACTCGATGGCGGGGAACACCTTCGAGTTCATGGTCCACAGGTCGAAATCCTGCATGATGGCCGGGTCCGGTCGATAGGTGCCGGGGTGGATGGCCCAGTTGTGCAGCAGGATGGCGTAGTCGCGATCCACGGGCGGGTCAACGGGATCCCTGGGGTGAATGATGAACAGGCCCATCATGCCGTTGGCCATCTGCACCATTTCGTCCGCGTGGGGGTGATACATCAGGGTGCCGTGCTGGCGCAGGGTGAATTCGTAGACGAAGGTTTCTCCGGGGCCGATGGCAGGCTGGGTCAGTCCGCCGACACCGTCCATGCCGGAGGGCAGCAGGACGCCGTGCCAGTGGACGGTGGTCGGCTCGCGCAAACGGTTGGTGACGAAAATCCGTACCCGGTCGCCTTCAACGGCCTCGAGGGTGGGGCCGGGGGTGGAGCCGTTGTAGCCCCATACGGTGGCGCGGGTGCCGGGCGCAAACTCGTGCTCGAACTCCTCGGCCACCAGGTGGAACTCCCGGGTGCCGTTGTTCATGCGCCAGGGCAGCGACCAGCCGTTGGGGGTATGCACGGGCACAAAGTCGCCCGAGCTGTCGGGGTTGCGCCGGGGCGGTGTGTCGCTGGCGCGCACGATGTCCGGCAGTAGCAGGGACCCGGCGCTGGCGGCGGCCAGTGAGCCGGCCCCCATCAACAATTGCCGCCGGGAGAGTGATCGCGTTGCTAGCGGTGGTTTGGAGAATGTCATGTTCTTTGCTTCCAGTTTCTTTGCTTCCAGGGGTGAGGCCCACCGCCGGGTTGCCGGCGGGGCATCTCAATGTCCGTGGTGGTGATCGTGGTGACCGTGGTCCGTGTCGTCGCTGGGTGAGGGCTCTACTGCCAGCGGCGCCGGCATCAGGGGTTGCTCTTCGAAAGTCAGTCCCAGTGTGGTGCCGACGGCTCGGGCCAGCTCGACCCGACCGAGCCAGTAATCCCGGACGGCCTCGATATAGCCCTGGTAAGCGTCGTACTCCTGCTGTTTGGCGGCGATCAGGTCGAAAGCGCCGATGAACATGAAGTTGTACATCTCCTGGCTGCGGGCCACGATGGCTTCCTGCTGAGGAATCAGCTGATCACGGTACTGCTGCGCCAGCCGCAGGCTTGCTTCGGTGGTGGCCAGCGCCTCGAGGACCTGTTGCTCCACATCCAGTCGACGTGCCTGCAGCTGCTCCCGTGCGAGGGCAAGTCGGGTTTCGGCTCGGGCCAGGGATGCCTGCCCCTGGTCAAAAAGCGGAATACGGAGTCCCAGCGTGGGGCCAATGAGGCGCTCACCGTCGGACTCCCGCTCGTACTCCACGCCCAGGTCCGCATCCCCGGCCGGTGTCAGATGCCGCTCGCTGACATCGGCCACGTAGCGCCACTGCCGGGTAGCGGTCAGCGCCCGTTCCAGCGCTGCCACCTCGGCCTCCAGGGCTTTCAGGTCGAGCCGTTCCTGTCGCGCGGCAGCCAGCAACTGCGGTTGGGACTCGGCGGTGTCGGCCACCGCCGGCAGATTGTCGAGCGCCTGCCATTTATCCTGTTCGGCCGGCAGGCCCATCAGGCGATTCAGCGCGATGCGGGCGCGGCGCTCCTCCAGCTCGGCGCGCGTGGCGGTCAGCTGTGCCCGGGTGGCGTTGGCGTGTTCCCGCTGCAGGTGCAGCTCGTTGATATTGCCGGCCTTGTAGAAGCGCTCGGCCAGTTGCGCGGAGAGTCGCGCAGCATCGCTGGCGGCCGTTCTCATGCGCGCCACCTGGCGGGCACTGGCGTATTGAAACCAGGCGCTTTCCACCCTCGACCCGAGCTCGACCAGGTCGTGGGCGATCTGTTGGGTATCGCGCTGGTATTCGTGATCGGCGATGTCCTGTCGCGCTGAGCGCAGCAGCAGGCCCATCAGGTCGAAGGCGATGCCCGTATGGATGATGCGCTGCGCGCCCGACTCGCTGGAATCGAGCACGCCGAGCGAGACGCGGGGGTTGGGCAGACGACTGGCCTGGATGACCTCGGCCCGGGACAGTCCGGCCCGACCCAGGCGGGTCCGAATGTCCGGATTGCCCAGCAGGGCGAGCCTGACGGCTTCCGCCGGTCCGAGCGGCTGGGCCAGCAGTCGTTGGATTTCGGCTGCGGTGACCTGCTCCCCGGGGGCGTGCTCCGGGATTGAAGCTATCCGGCCGGAGGCCAGCGACTGGATTCGCTGGTGATCGTCCTCCGGGGACAGGGTTGCGCAGCCGCCCAGCAGCAGGCCGGCGACGATGATCGCGACGACGGCGACAGAATGGTTCATGGTGTGCTCCGGTGATTGGCGGAACAGGCGGCACACGGCCGCCCGGGTTCAATCAGCGAAGCGGGAGGTGGGGGGTCTCAGGGGTGGGCTGATGTGGGCGGTCAGTGGGGCAGGGGCGACGCTCATGCCTTGCACAGTTGCCGTTGGCCGAGTGTCGGGGAGCCGGGAGGGCAACACCTGGATACCACTGCAGGTGGCGCCGCACTGGCAGTAATCGAGGCAACAGTGATCCGACGGATCGGGTGTATCGGCACCGGCATCGCCGTGGCAGGGGGGTGTGTCCATGGACAGGTGGTGGCCGGCACCGGGGTCGGGCATTCCCGCCATGCCTGGCATGGCGAAGGGCGCGGTGCTCTGCACGAGCATCGCCAGCAGGATGGTGACTGCTCCCAGCAAACGCATTGTTGGTCTGTTGCCCTGAAGTTGGGGGATCGGATCAAGCCTAGAACAAAGGGGCTTTCAAGTCCATCCGTGATTATGTCGCTCAGGATTGGCCAGCTGTCGATCCCGGGAGGAACCGGTCCGACCAGGGGTAGCCCACGGCGTGCTGCACTACACGACCGTGGCGAATTTCCAGCACGGGTATATAGGGGTACTCGTTGTCCGAGTTGTCGTACATCTTTACCACATCACACAGCGGAATGGCCGCCCTGACATTGGCCAGGGTGCGCGGCAGGCGGCTGCGTATCTTGTTTTCGGGCACTTTATGACCGCCCCGGGCCTTGCGGCTGGCGACTCGGGCGCAGTTGAGCTGATCGGCCTGCAGGTGCACGTACACCAGAATGATCTGGTAGTCGTGGGCCTTGGCATAGGCGATAAAGTCAATCTTGGAGGGGTGGGAAAATACGGTTTCAAAACAGAAGGTGGCCCGGCTGCGGACGTGGCGATAGCGCATCTCCTCAGCCAGTCGCGCCGCCTCGTAGCTGTGGCTCTCGGGATCCTCGGGCCAGACATCGCGGGCGATGTTGTCGGCATTGAGGAAGGGAATGCCGTGCGGTTGCAGGAAATACTGGTAGAAGGTGGTCTTGCCGGCGCCGTTGCCACCCGCCAGCACCCACAGCTGGGGTGGCGCGGTATCGGTCATGCGGCCTGGTCATGGGCAACGAACTTTCCGTCCCTGAACTGACCCACCTTGACGGTGCCATCCGGCCAGACAGCGTCCAACAGTCCGGGGTGGGTGCGCGAGGCGCGGTATTGTACGGCGTGCTCGCCCAGCGAGCGGGAGACGTGCTGGCGCTGCGCGTCCACCTGGGCGAACAGGGCGGTGGGGTCCAGCGGTCGGGCCTTGACGGGCTCCACCGTCAGGGTCGCCAGGCCCGCTTTCACGTCGAGCAGGTCCCGCTGGTCCAGCATGTTTTCGATGCGGCGGCCGAGGTCGGCCCAGTACTCGATCTGCTCGGCTTCGCTGCGATGCATGAGTTCACCGCAGGCTTTGGCGTCACGCATCAGCCGTACATCCAGCCGCAGAGGGTTGCCTTTGGCCATGGAGCTACACCTGTTTGAGAGAGTTACGACTATTTGTAGCATATCGCTACAAATAGTCAAGGGTGTTGGTGTGGGCGTGGGCGTGGGATTGCGCCTGGCCTTCATATGGGCGGGTCTGGCCTTGTCCCGGCGAGGGCTGCTATCAGCGCGAGCTCGGGGATCAGACCCGGGTCAACGCCTGAAGCCCGTGGCTGAGGCTGGCAACCCGGTCGTGGCCGGCTTCCTTGAGAATGGTGACTGCGAGGGCCGAGCGGCGGCCGGACCGGCACAGGGCCACCACCGGTTTGTCGTCGGGCACATCGTTGAGCCGGTCACGCAACTGGTCGAGGGGGATGTGGACGTCCACCAGCGCCGTCGAGAGCGGGGAATCCTGGACCTCCTCGGGCAGGCGAACGTCCAGGACGGTGACCTCGTTGAGGTGTTCTTCCAGCCAGTCGGCCCCGATTTCCGGCACACCGCCGTAGGTTGTCTGTATGTCGGCCCAGTCGGGCATGTCGGGGACCTTGCCATTTTCGGGTCGACCGCTGCGCAGGTTGGCCGGAACCGCCTCGTCGATGAGCTTGGGGTGCGGCAGCTTCATGGCCTTCATGTACTCGACGAAATCCGTTTCGTTGGCGCCGTCACCCACCCGGGCGTTGAAGGCTTTTTCCTCGCCGATGGAGCTGACGGTTCTGCCCTGGTAATCGTGCGCCGGATAGACCAGGCAGGCATCCGGCAGGCTGAACAGCCTGCCGGTAATGGATTGAAACAACTTGCGGGCACTGCCCTGCTGGAAGTCACTGCGACCGCAGCCGCGGATCAGCAGGGCGTCGCCGGTGAACACCATGGATTGATCCGAAAGCACATAGCTCATGCAGCCATCCGTGTGGCCGGGTGTGGCCAGGGCCTTCAGAGTGACGCCCTTGACGCCGAACTCCTGGCCGTCGTCCAGCGGCACGTCCACAGCCTCGGCGCCGATGACCCGGGCCGATGCGATGGCGCAGCCGGTCTTTTGCTGGAGCAGCCAGGCAGCCGTCACGTGGTCGGCATGGGCGTGGGTATCGGCCACGAGGGTCAGCGTTAGCCCCAGTTCATTGACCAGCGCCAGATCCCGGGCCACCTGCTCGAAGACCGGGTCGATGAGCAGAGCCTCGCGAGCCGTCTCGTCGGCCAGCAGGTAGGTGTAGGTGGACGACGTGGTGTCGAACAACTGTCGAAAAATCATGTGCAGGGCTCCAGTAGGTGGCAGTCAGGGCAGGGGGCTTGCTCCCGAGGGCGTTACACCTTCGTGTAGCGCAGGTAGGGTCTGACTTCCTGCCAGCCCTGGGGAAAGATGCCCTTGGCTTCGTCGTTGGAGATCGACGGGGGAATGATGACGTCGTCACCCTTTTTCCAGTTCGCCGGTGTCGCGACGCGCTTGGCGTCACCCAATTGCAGGGCGTCGATGACGCGCAGGATCTCGTCGAAATTGCGCCCGCAGGACATGGGGTAGGTCATGGTGAGGCGGATCTTCTTGTTCGGGTCGATGATGAACACGCTGCGTACCGCCGCGGTTTCGCTCTCGCCGGGGTGAATCATGTCGTACATTTGGGCGATCTTAAGCTCCGGATCGGCGACGATGGGGAATTTCAGCGTGGTGTTCTGGGTGTCATCCACATCGGCAATCCACTTCAGGTGCTCCTCGACGGTGTCGGTGGACAGGCCCAGCGGCTTGCAGTTGCGAGCCTCGAATTCGGGCGCCAATTGTGCGGTGCGTCCCATTTCGGTGGTACATACCGGCGTGAAGTCGGCCGGATGGCTGAAGAAGAATACCCACGAGTCGCCGCTCCACTGGTGGAAGTCGATGTCGCCCTGGGTGGTAGCGATGTTGAAGTTGGGTGCGGTATCGCCAATTCGAAGAGACATGGTAAACCTCCTGTGCTCGTTGGGTTCGGAGAACTCGAATGCCAATGTATAGCCCTTGGCCTTATATTTCAATTTAATATAACTATATTCTAAAATTGAATAAAAGAGGGCGGTTTGACCTGCATCAAGCGGGATGGTGACGCAGTCTTGCCGGGACGGCTCGAGGGCTGGGGCAGGAACCAAACCGCTCCCTGCGGGCTGCCGCTCTCGAGGCACAAGCATAGATCAACCCGCACGCTCCCGCCGCTTGCGTTGTATACAGTTCAGGCCGTCCCGGCCTAAGATGGGGGTCGGCCCGACAGGGTCCCTTACAAGGAGCAGCAGGATGAAACACGCGCCTCTGATCGCCACTGCATTGGCACTGGCCCTGACATTCCCGGTCTGCGCACTGGGCGATGACGCGAAGCGCTGGTCGGTGGCATTGGAAAGCGGGGCCTTGTGGTTTTCCCGCAACCGGGCCCGGATTCCTTCCGATACCGGTACCCGGTTCGATCTGAAAGACCTGACCGGCAGCGGCCCGGACGCCTACGTACGCCTGTATGTGCAGCACGACTTCAATGACCGGCACAGTCTCAGGCTCAACCTCGCGCCGGTCAAAGCGACCGGCACCGGGGCGCTGGATAGCGACGTGCAGTTTGCGGGGGAGGACTTTTCAGCCGATACGCCGACGCGGGCGAGCTATCAGTTCAACACCTACCGCCTGACCTATCGGTGGACCTTCCATCGCGGTGACCGCTGGGATCTGGGCGTCGGGGGTACGCTGCTGGTGCGGGACGCGGACATCGAGCTGAGGCAGGGCGATCGCCGGGCCAACGATGACGACCTGGGGGTGGTGCCGTTGTTGCATTTATACAGCGCCTATCACCTGAGTGACCGTACGTCGCTGGTGGCGGATGTGGAGGCAGCGGCCGCGCCCCAGGGGCGGGCCATTGACGCAGCCTTCAAGGTGCGTCACGAACTGCCCTCGGGCTGGCATGTCTACGGCGGTTATCGCACGCTCGAGGGCGGCGCCGACAACAGCAATGTCTATACCTTCGCGTGGCTGCATCACGCCATGGTCGGGATCGGCTACAGCTTTTGAGTCGATGGCGCGATAGCGGCGGAGGCCACCGCTATCGCAATTCGCTGGGCGGATGAGATTGCTGCGGCTTAATCCCGCAGCAGGCGTGGGCCGTGGGGGTTGGCTTCCGGCTGGCCGTGTTCGCGCTCCCAGGTTTCGATGTCGTCGAAACAGGCTTCCACAACACCGGAATAGGTATCGCGGAAGAGCTGGCGCTGCTCCGGGTGGTCGAAGGCAAAGGAGCGGTTGTTGCGCACGGCGTTGAGAACGATCGGTGCCACGCCCTCGGGCAGGTAGAACTTGAGGCTGGTGTGAGCCTTTTCGTTGCCCTCGTCGATGTGCACGGCGCCTTCGCCGGGGCCGCCGAAGCGGGCAGGGCGGTAGCGGGCATTATTGTCCTTCATGCCGGTGGCGACACCGCCCGGGCAATAGGTGGTGGTGTGGATATTGTGCTGCTTCATCTCGAGCCCGAGGTTCAGCATCATCCCGATGATCCCGGCCTTGGCGGCAGAGTAGGGGACGTGCTGGGGTACCCAGCCCGGCAGCAGTCCGGCAATGGAGGCGGTGGCGCATACATGGCCTTCTCCCGCCTCGATCATGTCCGGTAGGAAAGCCCGTACGGTGTTCATGACACCGTGGATGTTGACCTGGAGAATCCAGTCCACGTCATCGTCGGACATGTCCATCAGGCGGTCGAATGACGTCGCGCCCGCGTTGGCAAACACCAGTTGGATGGTACCGAGAGCCGCTTTGGCTTCCTCCTTCATCCTGCGAATCGACTCCCGCTCGCAGACGTCGCAATGCAGGGCCACAGCCTTGCCGCCGGCAGCCGTGATTTCATCCACCACCTTCTGGGCGTTCTCCAGCAGGATGTCGGAAACAGCAACCGCCGCTCCCTGCCGGGCCAGCTCCTTGGCCAGCCCCATGCCAATGCCGCTGCCGCCGCCGGTAACTACTGCTGCCTTGCCTTTGATCTCGGTCATTCTTCTGGCCTTTTCCTCGATAGTGCGTGAAGCGTGAGTGTGCAATGGGGCCTCTGTACGCCCTGCACAAGGATGGCCGGCACCCGCGACTGCGCGCCGCAACAGTCCGGCATCCACTGAACAGGCACCATGATGCAACGCAAAGGACGGAGGGGGAATAGCCGGCACGAGAGGCAATGTTCCCGGCGCGCACACGAACATGCCTCTGGCTGCAACGGTAT
>JBJHAZ010000042.1:8696-11658 GCA_050485225.1 Gammaproteobacteria bacterium | reverse complement strand
TCAACGCCTGCATTTCGGGGGTGGGGGAAAGCCAGTCGCTGGTGTCCGTAGCCGGTGGGATCGGCGCCTCCATGCGTTCGCCCGACAACAGCGCGGGCTCATCCAGCGAGGCCGGCGGCAACAGCGGGCCAGTGCCCGCACAGCCCACGAGCCACACCGCTACCATTGCCAGAACAACCTTCATCACGCCGGAACTCCAGCGCGTTTGCGCGACCACTGATGTGTTCAGTGTAGTCGGTTTTCGGAGCTTGGGCCGGACTGCGGCGAGTACGGTTGGTTTGCCGAGTGCAGCCGATCGGTAAGTTACTCGCGGGCGGTAACCGTCTGGAAAGACCACGACGGATGAGCTCGTTATTGCTGCCACCAATTGAGCGGTTTGTCGCTAATCTCTGGCTTTCCAGAACTGTCTTTTGACTGTGGGTACGCAGCCGCAAGCGGGAGGGTGGATTTACAGCGCGGATACACCGAACAACCCCAGAATGATTGCCCGCGATTCACGCCTCGTCTTGCGGTGCGTTTGATCATGGTTGCGCCACAGCCGGGGCAATCGGGCGGGTTCAGGGGGCTGTTCGCCTCGGTTTTGCCTTCATGGGGTGCATTTATTGAATGCGTCACACCCTTAATCATGGCGTTAAGTGCCGGTCCATCGATCAACCTGATTCCGTGCCTGCTGCCAAACGACAGGGCGTCCCGTGTAAAGCGACCTGAAGTCACTATAAGGCCACCGTCCGCACCTTCCGAAGTCATGACGCCGTACAGCTCGCGTACCACACTGACGGATACTCTGGAGGCTTTATAATGTTTGCACTGCACCAGGTAGTGAACGCCATTTTTCGTCATACGGATGTCCACACCACCATCCGGGCCGGGAGGCGTATCCTTGATGCGGTATCCCTGTCGCGTGAAGGCTTCGCCCACCAGCTTCTCGAATTCCCGCCAGCTCATGTCGGCGATGCTTTCCTCACGGATCGACGCCCGGGTAAACAGGCTGGATCGCTGGAAGTGCTCGGCAGCCGATAATAATGCGGCCAACGACAGAAGGAACGGGACCAGATACTGTCCAAAATACGCGAGTGTCGTTATGAGGCCGCCAATCGCCATGAACCCGATATTCTGGGTGCCGGGCTGAGGTGTTATCTCGATTCGGGCGATGGCGCTGAGTAACAGATACGCGAGGCAGGCGAGTGCCAAGCTGACCCACCAGGGCAGGGCCATAGCCACTTGTAAGAGTGCCGAATTCTTGCGTCGTCCCATGACAGATTGCTTTCCTGCTTCGGGTCAGAACCGCCGCACAACAAAAAAGGGGCTGCATTGCTGCAACCCCTTGTTTTATTTGGCTCCGCCTGCTGGGCTCGAACCAGCGACCCAATGATTAACAGTCATTTGCTCTACCAACTGAGCTAAGGCGGAATCGACGATGGGGCGCATCTTAGTGTCGGTTTCATGATCCGTCAACCCTTTGATTTGAATTTGCTGTTTTTACAGGGTTTGTAGCGTTTCCGGGCCGGATTGGCCGAAGCGGTACGGTGCCGGTTTGCCGGTTCGGGGAACCGGGGTAAACTGCCGGCCATGAGCAAACCCTTCGAGTTAGTCAGTCAGTTCGAACCGGGCGGCGATCAGCCCAGGGCCATTGCCGGGCTGGTGGAAGGCCTGCAGGCCGGCCTTGCCGCGCAAACCCTGCTGGGGGTCACCGGGTCGGGCAAGACCTTCACCATTGCCAATGTGGTGCAGCAGGTGCAGCGCCCCACGGTGGTGATGGCGCACAACAAGACGCTGGCCGCGCAGTTGTACGGTGAGTTCAAGGAGTTCTTCCCCAACAACGCGGTGGAGTACTTCGTCTCCTATTACGACTACTATCAGCCCGAGGCCTATGTGCCGTCGTCGGACACCTTCATCGAGAAGGACGCGTCGATCAACCAGCACATCGAGCAGATGCGATTGTCGGCCACCAAGGCGCTGATGGAGCGCCGCGATGTGATCGTGGTGGCGACGGTGTCGGCGATCTACGGCCTGGGCGATCCCGACTCCTATCTCAAGATGGTGCTGCACCTGGTGCGGGGCGACCGCATTGACCAGCGCGGCATCCTGCGGCGGCTGGCGGAGTTGCAGTACACCCGCAACGACACGGATTTCTTCCGCGCCAACTACCGGGTGCGCGGCGACGTGATCGATATCTACCCGGCCGACTCGGAGGACGAAGCGGTGCGGGTGGAGCTGTTCGACGATGAGATCGAGCAGATATCGCTGTTCGACCCGCTGACCGGCGAGGTGTTCCAGAAGGTACCGCGCGTCACCATTTTCCCCAAGTCCCACTATGTCACGCCCCGCGAGACGGTGCTGGGCGCGGTGGAGCGCATCCAGGAGGAGCTGGAGGGGCGGCTGGAGCAGCTCAAGGCGAACGATAAGCTGGTGGAGTCGCAGCGGCTCAAGGAGCGTACCCGCTACGACCTGGAGATGATGCAGCAGCTGGGCTACTGCAACGGCATCGAGAACTATTCCCGCTACCTGTCGGGCCGCGCGCCAGGCGAGCCGCCGCCAACCCTGTTCGACTACATCCCCCCCGACGCGCTGCTGGTGATCGACGAGTCCCATGTGACCATCCCGCAGATCGGCGGCATGTACAAGGGCGACCGCTCCCGCAAGGAGACTCTGGTGGAGTACGGCTTCCGGCTGCCGTCGGCGCTGGACAACCGGCCCATGCGCTTTGACGAGTGGGAGCGCATTGCGCCGCAGATGATCTTTGTCTCGGCGACGCCGAGCAAGTACGAGGCCGAGCACGCCGGGCGGGTGGTGGAGCAGGTGGTCCGGCCCACGGGCCTGATCGACCCGGAGCTGGTCATCCGCCCCGCCGGGCGGCAGGTGGACGATGTACTGGACGAGATTCGCCTGTGCGTGGCGCGGGACGAACGGGTGCTGATTACGGTGCTCACCAAGCGCATGGCGGAGGACCTCACCGATTACC
>JBJHAZ010000042.1:0-8686 GCA_050485225.1 Gammaproteobacteria bacterium | reverse complement strand
CGGGGTGCGGGTGCGCTACCTGCACTCGGACATCGACACGGTGGAGCGGGTCGAGATCATCCGCGACCTGCGGCTGGGCGAGTTCGATGTGCTGGTGGGCATCAACCTGCTGCGGGAAGGTCTCGACATGCCGGAGGTGTCACTGGTGGCGATCTTCGACGCCGACAAGGAAGGCTTTCTGCGCTCGGAGCAGTCACTGATCCAGACCATCGGCCGCGCCGCCCGGCACCTTCACGGCCGCGCCATTCTCTACGCGGATCGCATCACCGGCTCGATGCAGCGGGCCATTGACGAGACCGATCGGCGCCGCGCCAAGCAGATCGCCTTCAACGAGGATCACGGGCTGGTGCCCCGTGGGGTCAGCAAGAAGGTGGCCGACATTCTGGAGGGTGCCGTGTCCACCCGCGCGCGGGGCGCGGCGGCCCGGCGCAAGGTGGCCGAGGGGCGTGGCGGCTATGGAGCGAGCGACGAGATTCACAGCACTGCGGAGCTGCTCAAGGAGGTGGCGCGGCTCGAGCACGCGATGCTGGAATGTGCTCGCAATCTGGAGTTCGAGCAGGCGGCGCGCCTGCGCGACGAGATCCACGAGCTCAAGCAGCGGGCGCTGGTCAGCGCCGAGTAACGGGAGGGCCGGCGGGGTCAGACACCGAAGCCGCGCAGTATATTCGTCACTTTCGCAGCGGTTCGCCGCGTCGCCTCAAGCGGCCCTTCGCGGTCGATGCGCGGGCCGATCAGCTCCAGGTCGAAGCTCCCCTCGTAACCGGCTTCCAGCAACCAGCCGATGATCCGCTGCAGCGGAATCACCCCGTCGCCGGCCACGGCGCGGGCGGGCAGGGCGCGGTCACCCAACACATAGTCGCTTACCTGCACCAGCCCGCAGCGCGGCATGGCGCGTCGGATGCTCTCCTGCAACCCCGCCTCCGCCCAGCAGAAGTAGAGGTCGATGCAGACGCCCACGTCCGCCATCTCGGCGAGGGTCAGGGTGTCGCGCAGCGAGTGGGCGATGTGCAGGTCGGCGTAGAGGGCCGGCGCGTTCTCGATCATCAGTTGCAAGCCCAGCTCGCGGGCGCGCGCCACTCCGGGGGCGACGGCTTCGGCAAAGGCGCGGGCGGAATCCTCCCAGGTGCCCGAGCCGTGACCGCCGGTGGTGAGGTAGACCGAGCGGGCACCGAGTTCGGCGGCGGCGTCGAGGGCGCGGTCGAGACGCTGGCGGGGCGCTCGCCAGCTGGCCTCATCGAGTTCCAGCGGCTGGCCGGGCATGAAGGGGTGGACCACGGTCTCGAGCTGACAGTCGGCCTCGCGCAGGGCGCGGCGCGCCTGTTCGACGGGCTCGCTGTCGAGCATCAGGCTGACGATGCTGCCCCGAGTGGCCCCCAGATCGCGCCAGTGGCGTGACAGGGTGGCAAAGTCGGCACCGGGAAAGTTGATGCTGGTGACGGAGATGCGCTCGTGCATGTTGGGTTCGCCGTGGTGGATCGGAAGGTCTTGTATCTCGGCGTGGCTGTTCGCCCGCGGAGCGCACTCCTGCGGGCGATGGCCGTGGGTATCAATGTTTGCGCTGTTCGATCTCCAGTCCCCAGCGTTCGCGGTAGGGCGCGAATTCCCGGTGCAGGGCGTCGATGTCCTCGTCGATGATGTCCGGCGAGTAGTGGAACTTGCCGTAGCGGTCGCCCTTGTTGGTGGCCAGGTAGTGACGCATGGCCTGTTCCGCCTCGGCGGTGAAGGGACGGTCGTAGCGCTCGTAGTAGCCGCGGATGGTGCCCACCGGATCCTTGATGAAGTCGGGGTAGCGCACATGGTGGATGCGTTCGTCGTTCACCAGCGGATCGTTCATGGTGTTTTCGAAGCCGGCGCGGGCGGCGGCGAGGTGGATTCTGCTCTGCTCCTTCCAGTCCACCTTGCCCGACAGTCCTTCCACCAGCTGGCCCACCAGCACGATGCGCGAGGCGATGCACTGCACCGGATCGCGGTGGATCCAGATGATGCGCGCGTCGGGGTAGGTGTCGAACAGCGCCTTGAGCCGTGCGCCGTGAAAACCCTTGAGTGCCCAGGTTTTTTGGGTGCGGCCATATTGGCATTGTTGCAGCATCATCTTGTGGATGCGGTACTGGGCATGCTCGTTGGTGGGCAACCCGGCGATCTGGACGCCCATGGGAACCTTCCACCAGGCGGTGGGCGTCATGACGCGGAAGTCGAAGGCCCAGGTGCGCTCGCACTCGGGCAGGCCGTCGCCGAGCATGTCGTTGTAGGGGTGGCTGACCAGCCAGAAGGGCAGGCGGTCGATGATCTCGCGCCAGTCCTGGTCGGCCTGGGCGCGGCGGGGATCATCCGGGCCGGCGAGCCCGGGCGGCGGCGAGGGGTACATCACCTCCCAGAAGCGCAGCGCGCGGGCGTCCGGGTCCACCGACAGCAGGGCGTGGAGCAGGGTGGTGCCGGCGCGGGGCTCCCCGGTGGCGAAGAAGGGCGTGACGATCCGCTCCTCGGCGATGGGGTAGCGGTTGCGGTCCTCGAAGAATTCCAGCCGCGAGGTCAGCAGCCAGTGGCACACGTCGGCGGCTTTCTGCTGGCCCGCTTCGTCCATGTCGGCGGCCTTCAGCAGCTCTACTGCCTGTGCGAAGCGTTCAGGCAGGGTGTCGTCACCCCAGTCGTGCAGCCCGGTGGCGTCGCGAGCGGCCTTGAGCAGGCGGGCGGCGTCGAGAATCCGGCTCATTGCACATCCCCCGTCAGTCGCAGCAGCTCGTCCTCGGCGGCGCGCACCTTGTCCGGCGAGCGCGCGGCGAACTTCAGGCCGGCCATGCCGCTGTAGTCGAGGATCTTGGGTACGCGCATGCCGGCGTCGACGAAGTCCTTCATGATGCGGCCGACCCGCTCCGGCGATCCGTGGGGCACGATGGAGAGAATCATCTCGGGCGTGGTTTTTTCCAGCATCGAGAGGATGCGCTCGCGCGGCAGGACTTCGGGGTTGATGTCCTGGTAGCCGCGCCACTCGTCACCGAGCGGGTGTTGGAAACCGCGCTGGCGCAGATCCTCGGCGGACACCTGCATCACGTGGGCCTTGACCAGCGGCGCCGCGAGGATCTCGTCGAGTTCGCGGTCGTCGCCGATCAGGCAGGTCTGGATGATGGCGGGGGTGATGGCCATGGGGTCGCGACCGGCCTGCTCGGCGGCCTCGCGCACCTTGCCGAGCTTGGCGGCGTAGTCATCGGGCGTCCAGGCGCCGGCGGGCCACCAGCCATCGGCATAGCGGCCGGTGATGCCGAGCATTCGCGGGCCGGAACAGCCCACCCAGATTTTCGGGAATTTGCCCTCGTAGGGTTCGGTATCGAGACGGGCGTGCTGCAGTTTGAAGAACTTGCCGTCGAAGTCCACCGGGCCGTCACTCTCCCACAGCAGGCGAATGACCTTCAGCGCCTCCTCGAAGCGCCCCACCGGCTTGTTGAAATCGAAGCCATAGGGAACGGTGTTCTCCGTCTCGCCGCTGCCCAGGCCCAGGATGAAGCGACCCTTCGACAGGTGGTCGATGGTGAGCGCGGTCTGTGCCAGCAGTGAGGGATGACGACGCACCGTGTCCACCACGCAGGTGGCCAGGGGAGTGTTCCTTGTCAGTACGGCGGCCGAGGAGGCTACCGCCAGCGCGTCCAGGTGCCGGTGCGGCGAGGGCGAGGTGGTGGCCAGGTCGGTGAACTCCGGCGTCCAGATGGACTCCGGCCAGAAGCTCACCATGTGGTCCGGCAGCCAGATGGAGTGGTAGCGGCCGCTGTCGTACTGGTCCAGCGGTGACAGGTCGAGGGGTAGCGTGGTTCTCAGGAACGCTGCGGGTTGAACTTTCATGGGGTGCCCTTGTGATACTGAAACCCGTGGTGCCGGGATTATGGTTATGCGAATCGTTGGTTCAGCGTGTCCCTGCCGAACAGGTTCGAAAGAGCAATGTAAAAGCTGGGACTGAAGCGGTCAACACAGCGCGGTCGCCGCCAGGTCTAAATGGCTCTGGCGACGGCACTGCGTTCGAGAGCGCGTCAGGCGCGCATCGCGCCATACTTCTCTGTCTCCCGGGCCGGAACCTGCAGCAGGGGGATCAGCAGGCTCAGTCCTGCGAGAATGACGAGCAGGCCGAGGAACAACAGTCGGTAGCTGGAGGTCACATCGTGGATCCAGCCGGCGATCATGGGTGCGGCTGCGGTGAGGATCGAGGCAATCAACGTGACTGCGCCCATCACCTGGCCGTAAATGCGGGAATCGTAGAGGTGTCCCACCAGCGAGGCCCAAAGGGGGAAGACCCCGCCGCCGCCAATGCCTTGCAGAAAGGCCGCCGCGAGCAGCAGGGGATAGCTGGTGGCCGCGCTGAACACCAGGCAGGCTGCCGCCAGCGACAGCATGACGATAAAGCTGACCACCTTGATGCTGATCACGTCGCACAGCCAGCCGATCAACGGGCTGCAGAAGATACCCAGGAAGGCCACCAGCGAGACCAGGAAGGCACCCCGCACCGGCGGTTCGCCCAGGTCGGTGGCAAACAGCGACAGGTTGGCCAGCAGCGTGGTGTTGGTGGCACTGGCCATGCCGACGATGAAGACCACCAGCAGGAAGTTGCGGTGCCGGAACAGCTGGCCCATGGTCAGTTTTTCCACCGGGGGTGCGTCGGCTGTGGGTGCGGTGCCGGCCTGGCTGTCCACGCCATAGGCCTGTTGTTGCTTGTCCTCGGGCCGGTCGGCGACAAACAGCCAGATGGCGAGGGGAATGACGGTCATCACCAGTACGCCCAGTCCGATGATAGCGACGCGCCAACTGTAGGCTTCCATCACCGCCGCGAAGATGGGTGGATAGAGGAAGCCGCCCAGCTGGGTGCCGAGCGTGGCAATGCCGATCGCGAGGCCGCGGTAGCGGACAAACCAGCGGGTGAGCAGGGTGGCGGTGGTGAGGGTGCTGAGCGTGGCCGCGCCGACACTGATCAGCAGCAGATAGCTGGCCACCACCATCCACACGTGCGTGCTCAGGCCGATCAATACAAACCCGAGCCCCATGATCACAGCGCCGCCGATCAGGATCCACTGGCTCCGGTGTCGATCCAGCAGCCGTCCCAGCAGGGGCGAGCAGAATCCCAGCATCAGCAACATGCCGGTGGAGCCCAGCATCAGCACGAAGCGGCTGGCGCCGTACTCCTGGCCTATGGCTCCGGCGACCACGCTGTACATGTACATCGAGGTGCCCATGCCCACGCTCAGCAGCAACAACAGCAGGCCGACCATGATCCAGCCGTAGAAGATGCGTGGTTGTGCGGGTTTCTCGATCATGGAGTGCTCGCCTGTTGTGGTTTTATCTGGGGCCGCGATCGCGCGGTCTCGGGCAAGGCATTCTCAGTTGCAGTGCGCTTTCAGTCAATCCGCGCGCGGGAAATGCGGGGGCGCCCATGGGTCGGACGCTGCGCGCATGTCGCGTACCGGCGGGGTGCTGACCGGCGCGGTCCACCCGCCGGAAAATAAACGCTGCAAAAAGCTTGTCAAAGCCGGAACTCGCTGATAAATTACGCCACCTCGCAACAGGCACGTAGCTCAGTTGGTTAGAGCACCACCTTGACATGGTGGGGGTCGTTGGTTCGAATCCGATCGTGCCTACCAAATCTCTCAACAGAAGCCTCGCAAGAGGCTTTTGTCGTTACTTACCACGTGGCCTTTGGTAGGGGTCACCACTGGACAGGAACGCACATCATGCCCCAGATTACCCTTCCCGACGGTAGCCAGCGCGCTTACGACCGTCCCATTTCCATTGCCGACATTGCCGCCGATATCGGGCCGGGCCTCGCCAAGGCCGCTCTGGCCGGGCGCATCAACGGCGAGCTGGTGGACACCTCCCATGTGATCGCCGACGACGTGGAGCTGGCGATCATCACCGATCGCTCTCCCGAGGGCGTCGAGGTGATCCGTCACTCCACCGCTCACCTGCTCGCGCAGGCGGTGAAGGAGCTGTTCCCCGAGGCCCAGGTCACCATCGGTCCGGTGATCGACGATGGCTTCTATTACGATTTCGCCTACTCCCGGCCCTTCACGCCCGAGGATCTCGACCGAATCCAGGCGCGCATGCAGGAACTCGCCGGCGAGGATCTGCAGGTGGAGCGGGTCGAGATGCCCCGTGACGAAGCCGTGGCCTTCTTCAAGGGCATCGGCGAGGACTACAAGGCCGAGATCATCGCCTCCATCCCCGCCAACGAAATCATCTCACTGTACCGCCAGGGCGATTTCATCGACCTGTGTCGCGGCCCTCATGTGCCCTCTACCGGCAAGTTGCAGGCGTTCCACCTCACCAAGGTGGCCGGCGCCTACTGGCGTGGCGACTCCCGCAACGAGATGTTGCAGCGGGTATACGGCACGGCGTGGAGCAACAAGAAAGAGCTGAAGGAATACCTGCGGCGTATCGAGGAAGCGGAAAAGCGCGACCACCGCAAGATCGGCAAGAAGCTCGACCTGTTCCACATGCAGGAAGAAGCGCCCGGCATGGTCTTCTGGCACCCACGCGGCTGGACCATCTATCAGCAGGTGGAACAGTTCATGCGCGACGAGCAGCGCGCCGAGGGCTATCAGGAGATTCGCACGCCACAGATTGTCGACTTCTCCCTGTGGCAGCGTTCCGGTCACGCCGACAAGTTCGGCGACGACATGTTCGCCATCAACACTCATGAGCGCGACTTCGCCATCAAGCCCATGAACTGCCCCTGCCACGTGCAGGTGTTCAACCAGGGCCTCAAGAGTTACCGCGAGCTGCCGTTGCGGCTGGCCGAGTTCGGGTCCTGCCACCGCAACGAGCCCTCCGGCTCGCTCCACGGGCTGATGCGGGTGCGCGGCTTCACCCAGGACGACGCGCACATCTTCTGCACCGAGGCGCAGATTCAGTCCGAGGTCAGCCGGTTCATCGACTTTCTGCACCGGATCTACGCCGACTTCGGCTTCGAGGAGATCATCTACCGGCTGTCCACCCGCCCGGAGCAGCGTGTCGGCTCCGACGAGATCTGGGACAAGTCCGAGAAGGCCCTGTCCGATGCGCTCGACAGCAAGGGCCTCGACTGGGAGCTGCTGCCGGGCGAGGGTGCCTTCTACGGCCCCAAGATCGAGTTTTCCCTCAAGGACTGCATCGGCCGTGTCTGGCAGCTGGGCACCATCCAGGTGGACTTCTCCATGCCCATGCGCCTCGACGCTACCTACGTGGCCGAGGACGGCTCGCGCCAGGTGCCGGTGATGCTGCACCGGGCGATCCTCGGCTCCTTCGAGCGTTTCATCGGCATCCTGATCGAGCACTTCGAGGGTGCGTTCCCGGCCTGGCTCGCGCCGGAGCAGGCGGTGGTGATGAATATCACCGATGCGCAGGCCGATTACGTGAGCGATGTGGTCGAGGCGTTGCAAAACAAGGGTTTCCGAGCCATAAACGACTTGAGAAACGAGAAGATCGGCTTTAAAATCCGCGAGCACACCATTAGGAAGGTTCCCTTCCTGCTTGTGGTCGGAGATCGCGAGAAGGAAAACGGGACCGTGGCGGTGCGTTCCCGCGATGGCAAGGACTACGGCAGCATGAGTGTCGATGAGTTTGCCAGTCTGCTGCAGGCCGAGGTAGCCAGGCGCGGACGCGCGGTTTAGATAACGAGCAGGAGAACGACTATCAAAAAAGACTATTCGAAGGGAGGCAAGAAATCCCGTCTCAACGACGAGATTGATGCCCCTCAGGTTCGTCTGATCGGTGAAGACGGCGAACAGGTGGGTGTCGTATCCATCGCGGAAGCCCGCGAGGCCGCCGAGAAGGCCTCCCTGGATCTGGTGGAGATCGTGCCCAACGCAGAGCCACCAGTCTGCAAGATCATGGACTATGGGAAGGAACTGTTCGAAGCGAAGAAGCAGCAGGCTGCGCAGCGCAAGAAACAGAAGCAGACCCAGGTCAAGGAAATGAAGTTTCGTCCGGGAACGGACGTAGGGGACTACCAGATCAAGTTGAAAAACCTGATGCGGTTCCTCGAAGCAGGGGACAAGGCCAAGGTAACCCTCCGGTTCCGTGGTCGTGAGATGGCTCACCAGGAGCTGGGTATGCAGATGATGAAACGCATCGAGCAGGACCTGGAAGAACTGGGGCAGGTGGAGCAGTTTCCCAAGATGGAAGGGCGCCAGCTGACCATGGTCATCGCACCCCGTAGCAAGAAGAAGTGAGACAAGCCTTCCGCGTTCAGCCTGTTGGCTGGCTGACCGGGGGTTCACTTCTCCATTAAATCGTTGTTTGGAGTATCAAACCATGCCAAAAGCCAAAGTACACAGTGGAGCCGCCAAACGGTTCAAGAAAACCGCTTCGGGATACAAGCACAAGCATGCATTCCGCAGCCACATCCTCACCAAGATGTCCCAGAAGCGTAAGCGCAACCTGCGCGGCACGTCGGTCATGAATGCGTCCGACAAGCCCCTGGTTGACCGCATGCTGCGCGTCTGAACCCGTCGAATTGAGGAGAAGCTGAAATGCCACGTGTAAAAAGAGGTGTCACCGCGCACCGTCGTCACAAGAAAATCCTGAAGCAGGCCAAGGGCTATTACGCCGCCCGCAGCCGTGTGTTTCGTGTTGCCAAGCAGGCCGTCACCAAGGCCGGCCAGTACGCCTATCGCGACCGTCGCGTCAAGAAGCGTACTTTCCGTGCCCTGTGGATCACCCGTATCAATGCCCA
>JBJHAZ010000041.1:0-11675 GCA_050485225.1 Gammaproteobacteria bacterium | reverse complement strand
GTGTCACCTGCGCCCCATCGGCGACCTGTACGACGTGGCCATCGGCCTGCGCTTTGTGGGGTTGGACCCGTCGCTTGAGCAGCGCTTGCTGTTCTTCACCAACGCCGCCGAGATGGAGCTTGCCTGGCGGCTGGGCATCGAATCCCGCGCGTCCCGCCCTGCGGAACTGTTTCACCCGGTAGACGCGGGACAGGGTGACCGCGATGAGGGCGAGCCGGCGCTGGCCTGCCCGCTGCCGCGCGACGTGTTTATCGAGGGCGTGCGCGGGGTGTGCCGCAAGCTGTTCACCATTGCCATCTGCCTGCGCGGCGAGCGCTGGTTCCCCGTCGACCTGCTCGAAAGTGCCGCCCGCGACCTGTTGGTGCTGCTCGAGAGCGACCGCGCACGACTGCTCTATGCGCTGGGCTGCCTGCAGGGCGAGCCGCGCTGGATGCGCCATACCATCGAGGTGGCGGCGGAGCTGGGCGACGTGATGGTGGCCGAACCCCACTGGCAGGAGGATGCCCTGGAAGGCGTGGCCGGTGCACTGCTGCATACCCTCGGAAAACCCCTGTTGCAGGGGCCGACCTTGCCGAAGTTGGCCGGCACCCTGAGCGATGAACAGCGCTGCCTGTTGCGCAACCACGTGGCCACCTTGCTTGCCGCCCTGCGGCGCGTGGGTTGGGAGCCGGGTGCGGTGACCGAGGATGTGCTGGTCAACATCAACGAGCGGCTGGATGGCTCCGGCTACCCGGCGGGCAAGCGGGGCGAGGTGCTGTCGCCGTTGGTGCGGCAGGCCGCCGTGATCAAGATGGCCAACAAGCTGCTCCATCCGCAGGGGGGTGCCAGCGCCCTGCTGCCCATGGCCGCCTGGCGTTGGCTGCATCAACGGAGCGAGGCGTTCGACGGCGACGCCGTGCGGCGCATGGTGCAGCGCCACGGCCCGTATCCCATCGGTTGCCTGGCGCGTTTTTCCAACGGCTTTCTGGCCTGGGTGCGCGCCCAGGACGAGCGGGGCCTGCCGGCCCAGGTGCAGGTGGCCCGCAACCTCGCCTACCCCGATACCACCCTCAACACCCTGCTGCGCGGCACCGACCTCGACCAGCTCGGCGAGCCCGAGGGCGTCGTCAACCCCGAGGACGCCGGCGTGCTGTTTCCTGTTGGTACGGGGGAGTAGGGGTGGAACTGGCGGGGGAGTCCGTGGGGTCTGCCGCGCCGGGGGCTGGGTGGCGGGGGGGGGTAGGCGACAGGTTATGACTGGTGAGGTCTTACAGTGAGGTCCACGCCGAGCGCGCGCGTGACAGCCAGCATGGTTTTCAGGGTCGGGTTTCCCTGTTCACTGAATGAGCGGTAGAGCTGCTCACGGGAAAGGCCTGTTTCCCGCGCCAGCGCGGTCATGCCCTTGGCGCGTGCCACCACCCCCATTGCCTTGGCAATGTAGGCTGCGTCACCGGTTTCCAGCGCATCTGCAAGAAAGACGGCAATGGCTTCGTCGCTGCCAAGGGCCGCGGCTGGATCATAGCTGTAGATTTTTTCGTTCATAACGCATCCCACTCCTGGGCGAGTTGTTGGGCGGTCTCGATATCGTTTTGCTGAGTGCTTTTGTCGCCACCACACAGCAGGATGATGAGCTCATACCCTTTTTGCTTGAAATAGATCCGGTACCCGGGGCCGTGATGAATGCGTAACTCACTCACGCCACGCCCTACCGGCTTTACGTCTCCGGGCAAGCCGTTTGCCAGGCGGAAAACCCGTGCGGCGATCAGTGCCTTGGCGCGCTGGTCCTTCAGCTTGCGCTCCCACCTGAGGAAGGTTTCCGTCTGTTTGATTTCAAGCATGCGTCTATTGTAGTTTTAAAAATACGGCCGTGCAATACGAGGGCTGGCTACACCTCTGCCACAAACACCCCCCGCCGCGGCGCCGGGTGGCCCTCGGCGGTGCGTGTGGTGTCGTCCGGGTCGAGGAAGTCGCGCAGGGATTCGAAGGTCATCCACTCGGTGGCGCGTTGCTCGTCGAGGCTGGTGATGCTTTCGTCCACCAGACGCGGGTTTTTCAGGCCGCACTTGCGCATCCAGCCGAGCAGGGTGGGTGCGCTGGGCAGGAACCACACGTTGGGCATCTTGGCGTAGCGGCCCGGCGGGACCAGTACCTGCCCTTCCTCGCCGTCGATGATCAGGGTTTCCAGCACCAGCTGGCCGCCCGGCCGCAGGCAATCCTTCAGTTCCCGCAGGTGATCCATCGGCGAGCGCCGGTGGTAGAGCACGCCCATGGAAAACACGGTGTCGAAGGCGCGCAGTTCCGTCGGCAGGTGCTCGATGCCGAGTGGCAGTACATCCACCGGTTTTGGGCCGGTGAAGTGTTTGATGGCCTGGAATTGGTAGACAAAGCGCGGCGACGGGTCGATGCCGATGACGCGGCGCGCGCCCGCACCCAGCATACGCCAGCAGTGGTAGCCGTTGCCGCAACCCACGTCGAGGATCAGCCGGTTGTCGAGGCTGGCCAGGTGGGGCAGCACCCGGTCCCACTTCCAGTCGGAGCGCCATTCCGTATCGATGTGCAGGCCAAACAGATCGTAGGGACCCTTGCGCCAGGGATGCAGGCCCATCAGCGTCTCTTTCAGCTGTGTCCGTTGCGCGTTACTAATGTCGTCGGCGCGGCCGAGGGTCACGCCGTCGCGGAAATCCTGCTGCGACACCGGCCAGCCAACCCGGTCGCCGGTCGTTGGCGCCCGGTCCCCCGGGCGGTAGGTTTCGGTGCCGGTGCAAGGCCGATCGCCCGCAGACAAGGTGAATGGCCGCATCGCGGGCAGAGAGGGCGGTCTGGGCCGGCGGGCTCCTACAGGGGCGATGTCTGCCGTGCCTGTAGGAGCCCGGTCCTCCGGGCGAATGGGTTCCAGGCAAATGGGCGGCAGCGCATCCAACACCGCCTGCCATTGGGGCAAATCCCCCCAACGAGCCGGGCTGAGCCCTGTGGCGATCTGGTCGGGCAGGATCTCGGCCCACTTGCGCAGGCGGGGGTGGTCGCGCAGGGCATCGAGCAGGTCGTCGAAGGCGTGGGGCAGCGGGTGCTCGGGGCGGGGTGAGTCAGGCATGGAGGTCGTGTCGGGAAGAATCAGGCCTGCGCGATCACGTCTTGATGGCGATCAGCGAGGCGAAGTTGAAGCACTGGAACCACACGTCCACGCTGGCAAAGCCGATGCGGCGCAGGCGGTCGCGGTGGGTGTCGAGGGTTTCCGGGATCAGCACGTTTTCCAGCGCGGTGCGCTTCTGGGCGATTTCCAGGTCGGAGTAGCCCTGGGCGCGCTTGAAGTGGTGGTGCAGCTCCACCATCAGCTGGTTGTGGGCAGCATCGGCAAAGCAGACTTTCTCGGACAGCACCAGAATGCCGCCCGGTTGCAGGGCGTGCCAGATGCGCTGCAAGAGCGCCTCCCGCTGCGCCTTGGGGATGAACTGCAGCGTGAAGTTGAGTACCACCTGGGAGGCGTTTTCCAACGGAAAATCGACGATATCGGCGCAGTGGATACTGACTTGCGGTCCGTTGCCGCTGGCCTGCCCAGCGACGATCTCGCGGCTGCGCTCCACCATGGCCGGCGAGTTGTCGACGCCGATCAGCTCGCAGGGCCGCTCGCCCACCCCGTTGCGCACCGCCAGCAGCGACGCGCCGAGGGAGGAGCCGAGGTCGTAGCAGCGGGTGCCGGGTGTCACGTAGCGTTCGGCCAGGGTGCCGGTCATGGCCACGATGGTCTCGTAGCCGGGCACCGAGCGCTGGATCATGTCCGGGAATACCGAGGCCACCCGCTCGTCGAAGCGGAAGCCGGCGATGGCCAGCTGCGGCTCGGCGTAGATGCGGTCGGTGGGGTGGGTCATGGGGTGGGTCATGGGGTGGGTCATGGGGTGCCGGCCGTGTCGGCAGCGCTCCTGTCCACCATGAAGGGCGCCAGATAGTCGCGCATGGCATCGGGTATCCGCGTCGAACGGCGGGTTTCGCGGCTGACGTGAACCAGGGTGGTGCTGGCGCGGCCGCAGCGTTTGCCCTTCTGCCAGGCCTCCTGGTAGTACACCAGCGAACTGTTGCCGATGCGCTCGATGCCGGTGTAGACGGTGACATCGGTGCCGTAGAACAGCTCGGCGAGAAAGTCGATCTCGGTGCGCACCGCCATCAGCAGCTGATCGAATTCGGGCACATCCGCGTACATGCGGTCCATGACGTTGGTGCGCCCGGCCTCGTACCAGATGCCGGGTACGGTGTTGTTGATGTGCCCGAGCATGTCGGTCTCCGACAGGCGCGGCGTGATGGTGATTTCGAAGGGAAACAGGGACATGGCGTGTACGGTCTGGTGTTGGTGGATGACCGGGCGCGCGACCGACCGGCAGCGGGTTTGGGCGGCATTCTAGCAGATCGAGGCGTTGGCGAGGTCGCGTCCGTATCACGCGAGGTGTGCTGCTTCCCTGAAGTGAACGGCGTGGATGCCATTGCTGAGAGTGATGTTGTTGCCGTTATAGACCACAACCGCCTTCTGGAGCGGGGCGTTCGATTCTGAAAAGCGCTTGAGTCCGCGAGTGAACTCGTTGGTCCAGGTCGAGGCCGATTTGATCTCGACACCCGCCAGGTGTCGGCCCATCTTGAACAGCAGGTCCACTTCGTTGCCATGGGAGTCGCGAAAGAAATACAGCGATGCATTCTGTCCCCGGTTGTAACGCGCTTTCAGGTACTCCAGAACCACCAGATTCTCGAACAGGTTGCCCACGAGTGGGTCGCGGCTGACTTGCCCTGGATTTTCTATGTCCAGAAGGTAGGTCAGCAGGCCGGGTTCGACAAAATAGTACTTCGGCGACTTGATGGCCCGTTTGCCAAAGTTCTCGAAATAAGGCGGTAGTTTGAACAGAATGAAGGACGCTTCCAGAATGGACAGCCATTCCTTGACCGTGTGGGAGCTGATGCCAATGTCATTGGCCAGTGACTGGTAATTGATCAGTTGGCCGGTTCGACCCGCCATCAGCTTGAGGAATTTCTCGAAGAGGGTGACGTCCTTGAGTTTGATCAGTTGCCGTACATCCCGTTCCACATAGGTTTGGTAGTAGTTGCCGTAGGCGGTACGGGGTCGCTGTTGCTGGTCGTACACGCGCGGCATGAAACCCTGGAACAGGTAGTCTTCGAAAGTATCGAAGCAGATGTTGACGGCGCCAAGCTCGTCGATTGACAGCGGCAACAGGTGCAGGATGCCCGTACGGCCAGCAAGGGACTGGGTTATGGCTGCTCGCAGTTCCAGCTGGTGTGACCCGGTGAGTACAAAGCGTCCGTTTTGATTTTGCTCATCCACAATGCCCTGAATGTAGCTCAGTAATATGGGCGATCGCTGGATCTCATCCAGTATGGTGTTCTTCGGATAACGGGCAAGAAAGGCTTTCGGGTCTTCGGAGGCCAGTAGCCGGGCTTCCGGGTCTTCCAGCGTGACGTAGTCGTAATCGGGCAGCTCACTGCGCACCAGGGTGGTTTTGCCGGCTTGCCTGGGGCCGAGCACCGTGACGACGGGGTATTCCGACAGTTGGGTTTTGAGTTCGCTGGCGATGGCTCTTGGAATCATTGTGCTGACATTCTGTGCAATATTGAAGTTTAAGTTCAGTATTGCACAATTTTCGAGTGATGCAAGATTTCTGCTCATAAAGTGAAAGGCTCGGGTGCCGGGATGCGTGCCCGCCGAAGCCCGGTCCTCCGGGCGAAGGGGTTCCTACAGGGCGAATTCCTCCAGGTCGAGGGCCGCCAGCTGTGCGGCCTTGTCGGGGCTGGTGATGACGGCGATGCTGGCCTGGTCGGGGTTGAGGTAGCTGGCGGCGACGCGGCGCAGGTCGTCGAGGGTGACCTGCAGTACGCGCTGGCGGAAGCGCTCGCGCTTTTCGCGGGTGCGGCCGTAGAGTTCGGCGTGGAAGGTCTGGCGCGCTTCGCCGGCGGGGGAGGCGGGTTTGTCGATGGCGCTGACGACGCCGAGGATGGCTTCTTCCACCTGGGCCCAGTCGTGGGATTCGCTGGCGAGCCATTCGAGCGAGCGGTCGAAGTCGCTGAGGGTGTCGACGTTGCGCGGGTCGCGGTAGGAGAAGAAGCGGAACGCGGCGATGTTGTTGTCCTGCCCGGCACCGCCGCCGTAGGCGCCGCCCTTTTCGCGGATGGCGCGGTGCAGGTAGCCGTTGCGCAGGAAGCCGCCGAGTACGTTGAGCGGTGCGGCGTCCGGGTGGTCCATGGGCACGGTGGGGTAGGCCTTGGCGCAGAAGTTGACCTGGGTGCTGGTTTTCCAAACCTGCCGGGCCGGATGGCACTCGCCGCTGAGGCTGAAGGGCGTGATGTCGTGTCCCGCCGCCGGGTTGCCGATGTGGTCGAACAGGTTGTGGGTGAAGGTGTCGAGGTGTTCGCCTTCGCCCACCAGCAGCAGCTGCCGCTCGGCCTGGGCCACCTTGCGATGGATCGCCAGCAGTTTTGCGGCCAGCTCATCCAGCGCGGCGCTGTCGTTGAGCCGCTGGTCGAGCCCCTTGATAAAGCGGATGCCGGCCAGCCCGCCCCATTGGTAGGACAGGCGTGCGCCGGGGTTGAAGCCGGAGGCGGCCGCGCCCATGGCGAGGCCGTGCCCGCTGCCGGTGACGCTGGCTTCGCGGCGGGCGCGGGCCTGGGCTACCAGCTCGCGCATGCGCCCGTGCTCGTCGAAGCGCACGTCTTCCAGGGTGGCGGCCATCAGCTCGGTGAGGGCGTCCTGGTTGGCGGCCAACCCCTTGCCCGACAGCACCACGTGGCCGGCGACGCGACTGACATTGTCGGGGCGACCGCGCACGGAGGCGAAGGCGTTGAGGGATCCGGAGACCCGCGATTGCCACAGTTGGGTCTGCAGGTAGTCGCGGTCACCCACGCCCAGTTCGGTCAGGAAGCTGGTGTACAGGGGCAGCAATTGCAGCTCGTCCTCGCTCAGGTCCGGCAGCGGCATGATGAGCTGCTGGTAGACGAGGCCGTTGGTACCGGCGCGGTAGCGGGTGAGCGGCAGCGGCTCCTCGATGCGGCGCTCGGCGGCGGTGTAGGCCAGTTCGGCAGGCACGTCCTGCAGGGTGACCTTGGGCAGGATGGAGTCGTCGTCCTTGTGGTGCTGCCGGGCGATGAGCGCCTCGGCGCGGGCCACCAGCTGCTGTCTGTCCTCGTCGCTGAGGCCGGCCTTGATGGCGGCCAGTCGCTGCTCCTCGGCCTGCTGGCGACGCGCCGAGAGGGAGGCGTCCGGCCGCAGGGTGATGCGCACGCGGTGCGGGTTGTCGAGCAGCAGCTCGCGGGCGAGTCCCTTGATGAAGGCGTCGTCCTGGATGGCGTCGCGCAGGCGCGCCAGCACCGGTTCGAGGTCGAGCAGGGCGATGGGGTCGCCGCGGTGGGTGACGCTGGTGAGGGAGGTCATCAGCAGTTGCAGGCCGTAGGGGTAACTGTCGCCGGTGATCTCCCGCTGTTGCAGTTCGAGCTGGTGCAGGCTGGCTTCCACCTGTTCGCGGGGGACGCCGTTTTCGGCCACGTCGCGCAGGACGTCGAGCACCAGGGCCTCGAAGGCGGCGGCGCTGTCGGGGTTGCTGCCCTCGATGCCGCAGACGAACAGCATTTCCTTCATGGAGTCATCGAGGCCGCACAGGGGCGAGGGCGCCGAGCCCAGCTCGGTGGTCTCCAGCGCCTTGAGCAGCGGCGAGGCGCTGTTGTCGAGCAGGACGCTGTTGAGCAGGTGGGCCTTCATGCTGGATTCGAGGTCGGTGGCCTTGCCGAGCAGCCAGCCGAGCACGATGTGGGTTTTGTCACTTTCGTCGCCGTCTTCGTCATCGAGGGCATAGTATTCCTCGACTCGCACCGGGGCGAAGTAACGCTTCTCATCGGGCACGCTGATCTCGTGGTCGAGGCGCTCGAAGCGGGCCAGCGCCTGCGCCTCGAAGCGCGCCTGCAGCTCGTCGGCGGGAATGTCGCCGAAGGTCATGAACACCGCGTTGCTGGGATGGTAGTGGGTGCGGTAGAACTCGTGCAGCTGCTCGTAGGTCAGGTCGGTGATGCACTCGGGATCGCCGCCGCTGTTGTGGTGGTAGGTGGTGGTGGGGTAGAGGTAGCGGCACAGGGTCTGCCAGAGGGTGGCCGGCACCGAACTCATGGCACCCTTCATCTCGTTGTAGACCACGCCCTTGACCATCAGCGGTGAGTCGGGATTGGTCTCCTCGGCGAACTCGAGACGGTGGCCTTCCTGGCGGAAATCCAGTTCGTCGAGTTTCGAGAAGAACACGGCGTCGAGGTAGACGTCGAGCAGGTTGAAGTAGTCCTTGCGGTTGAGGCTGGCGAAGGGGTAGGCGGTCCAGTCGGAGCTGGTCATGGCGTTCATGAAGGTGTTGAGGGAACGCCGGATCATCATGAAGAAGGGATCGCGCACCGGGTATTTCTCGCTGCCGCACAGGGCGGTGTGTTCGAGAATGTGGGCCACGCCGGTGGAGTCGTGGGGCACGGTGCGCAGGGCCACCAGAAAGACGTTCTCCTTGCTGGGACTGCTGACGTGGATGTGCTGCGCGCCGGTGACGCGGTGGCGGAATTCCTGGACCTGGATGTTGAGCGAGGCGATGGCCTGCTGGCGCACGAACTCGAAGCTGGCATGGGCGGGTGCTGGCGCGGTCATGGCGGGCGAGGTCTCGGTCATGGGCTCGGTCATGGAAGGTCCTGTGGGTCGGGTGCATGTGACGTACAGTATGATTCTAACAGGCCACCGATAACAGGTTGTACCGGGGCGGCTTCACGCGCCCGCCTCGGCGAACCGCCGGGCGGCGCTATCGGTGCGGTGCCCGCAGTGTTTAGAATGGCGTGAAATGACCCGCCGGTTGCGCGGCCGCTCGCGCCGGCTGCCCGTGCCACAGGTGTTCGACAAACAAGTGTTCGACAAACAAGTACTCGACAAGACAGAGGAGAGGATGGGATGACCCAGACATCAGGACGTTACGTGGCGGCGGCCACCGCCGATGTGGCCGAAGGCTGGCAACTGGAGCGGCTGACGTCGCCGAGCCGCCTGTACGGCGCCAACGGTATTCGCACCGGCGCGGATGGGCGCATCTACGTGGCCCAGGTGTCCGGGTCCCAGATCAGCGCGGTGGACCCCACCACCGGCGCGGTGGAGACCATCAGCCCCATGGGTGGCGACATCGTGGCGCCCGACGATCTGGTGTTCGATGCCGACGGCAACCTGTACGCCACCGAAATCACCGAGGGACGGGTGTGCATGCGCACGCCGCAGGGCGAAACCCGCATCGTCTATGACCACATGCCCTGCGCCAACCCCATCACCTGGCACAACGGCCGCCTGTTTGCGGGCGAGTGCCGTCCCGGCGGGCGCATCATGGAGCTGTACATCGACGGTCGTGCGCCGCGTATCCTGCTCGAGGATGCGCCCATGCCCAACGCCATGGAAGTGGGGCCGGACGGCAAGCTCTATATTCCCATGATGGCTGCCAATGAAATCTGGCGCATCAGCCTGGAAGGCGGCGCGCCCGAGGTGGTGGCACGCGAGCTCGGCGTGCCCGACGCGGTCAAGTTCGATGCCGACGGCATGATCGTGTCCACCCAGGTGGCCAGCGGTCAAGTGCTGCGCATCGATCCGCGCACCGGTGAGAAAACCGAGCTGGCCAGCATCGCGCCGGGGCTGGACAACCTCACTTTTGTTGATGGCCGGCTGTTCGTTTCCAGCATCTCCGGGATGATCAACGAGGTGCTGCCCGGCGGCGAGGTGCGCTCGCTGATCCCCGATGGCCTCAACTGGCCGCTGGGTCTGGCGGTGGACGAGGACGGCTCGCTGCTGGTGGCCGACGGCGGCTTCAGCTACGCGCTGCGCGGCGACGGCCAACTGCACAGCCTCGGCATGTTTTTCGTGCCTGGTTACCCCGGTTACATTCGCGGGGTGGTCAACGTGGGGCCGGGCGAGTTCATCGTCACCACCGCCAATGGCCAGGTGGCGCGCTGGGCACCGGCCCGTCAGACCAGCGAGGTCCTGGCCGAGGACTTCGAGCGCCTGTACGGCGTGGCCCTGTCCGCCGACGGCACGGTGTTCTTTGCCGACGCGGCGAAGGGGCAGCTGTGTGCGCTCGAGTCCGGTCAGGTGACCGTGCTGGCCTCCGATCTGCGTGAACCCATGGGCGTGGCGGTGACCGCCGACGGCGATGTGCTGGTGGCCGAACAGGACGGCGGTCGCATCGTCAAGGCGGTATCCGGCGGTGTCGAGACCGTCCTGGACGAGTTGCAGAAACCCCATGGCATTCTGGTGCGCGGTGACCTGCTGTTCGTGGTGGATGCCGGGGCCAGGGAGGTGGTGGAATACGACATGGCCACCGGCCTGCGCCGCACCCTGGCGCGCAACCTGCCCATCGGTGCGCCGGAGGGGGTCGAGCCCAAGTTTTTGCGCGCCATCCCGCCGCTGTCGGGGCCCATGGGGCCCTTCGCCGCCATTGCCGCCGACCGTGAGGGCACCCTGTACGTCTCCGCCGATGCCGAAGGCAGTGTGATGGCGCTGCGGCCGGCTCGCCAGGGTGTGTAAAACCACTGCGCTCGACATCCGGCTCGGGAGTCCACGAGGCTCCCGGGACGGCCGGGCGGTGTTGCTATCCGGTCAACGGAATGGCAAGCTTTGTCGTTAATGGCTGCATGGATTGCCGCGAGCGTCACTCCATGGCAGCCACTGTTTTTTCCACGATAACCACACGGGAAACCTCTCTTATGTTGTCGAAATCCCCCCTGAAACAATGGATCGTCGGTGTCGCCTTTGGCTCCATGAGCGCCCTGGCGCTGGCCGTCGAGCAATGCGGCGAGCCACCGGCAGCGCCGGCCATCCCCGATGGCAGCACCGCGACGGTGGAAGATCTGGCCGCCACGGCGGAGCAGGTGAACGCCTACGCTGAAACTTCCGACGCGTATCTCGATTGCATCGAGGGCTACACCGGCAAACGTGCCTTCCGTCAGCTGCCCCGCGAGGAGCAGGACGCCATCCGTGAGAAGTTCAGCGAGCAGGCCTCCAGCCACAACGCCACCCTCGATTCCCTGAACCAGGCGATTGCGGACTACCGCGCCGCCAATCCCGAGCAGTGATCCCGGCGGCTGGCTTGGCCAGCCGGTGGTGCTGACCACCTCACTGCAGCCCAGCAAAAAAGGCGACTTCGGTCGCCTTTTTTGCGTCAGGGATTTGCGTCAGTGGCTTGCGTCAGAACCTGCGTTAAGGGCTTACCTAACGGCCTGCGTTCAGGCGGCGGGCCCACGGGCGGTTTCGGTGGCGGTTTCGGTGGCGCGAGAGGGCATGATCAGGCTGTACAGCACCGGGATGACCACCAGCGTCAGGGCGGTGGCAAACAGCAGCCCGAACATGATGGCCGCCGACATGCTCTTGAAGAACGGGTCGATCAGCAGCGGTGCCATGCCGAGGATGGTGGTGAGGGCGCTCAGGATGACCGGTCGCGCCCGGCTGAGGGCGGCGCTCATGACCGCCTCGTGGACGCTGGCACCAGCGCGTCGGTCCACGTCGGCCTGGTCCACCAGGATGATGGCGTTCTTGACCTGCATGCCGATCAGGCTGAGCAGGCCGAGGATGGCCATGAACTCGAATGGGGTCTGGAACACCAGCAGTCCGATCACCACGCCCACCACGGTCAGGGGGGCGGTGAGCCAGATCACCACCGGCT
>JBJHAZ010000040.1:0-11738 GCA_050485225.1 Gammaproteobacteria bacterium | reverse complement strand
TCGGGCGTTTTGCCCGTGGTCGGGGTGCCCCTGCCCCTGGTGAGCTATGGCGGTACGTCCATCGTGACGCTCCTGTTGGGCTTTGGTATCCTCATGGCTGTTGCTACCGAGAAGAAGCGTGGAGTCTAGAGTGCGCAAACTGTTGCTGTCGTCCCTATTGCTGATGTTCACCGCCGGTTGTGGCGCCGATACCCCCGAGGGTCCGGGGCGCTACGCCGACCATGAGGGCGCTTCCGCCTTCATCGAGCGCATGGTCGACGAGCACGGCTTCGAGCGCGAGGAACTCGAGGCCCTGTTTGCCCAGGTGGACTACAAGGATGCCATCATCCAGGCGATGGAACGGCCGGCCGAGCGGGTTCGCCCCTGGCACGAATACCGCGACATCTTCATCACCGAGCAGCGCATTTCCCAGGGGGTCGAGTTCTGGCGCACCCATCGCGAGGCGCTGGAGCGTGCCGAGCAGCAATGGGGCGTACCGCCCGAGATGATCGTCTCCATCATCGGCGTCGAAACCGCCTATGGCCGCAACAAGGGCCGCTGGCGGGTGATGGATGCGCTGTCCACGCTCGCCTTCGATTACCCGAAGCGCAGTCCGTTCTTTACCCGTGAGCTGGAGCAGTTTCTGATCTTGACCCGGGAGCAGGGCAAGGAGCCGCTGGAGCTGGTGGGTTCCTATGCCGGCGCCATGGGTTACGGCCAGTTCATGCCCAGCAGCTATCGCCATTACGCCTACGATTTCGACGGCGACGGTCTCATCGATATCTGGGACAACCCGGTCGATGCCATTGGCAGTGTCGCCAACTATTTTGCCGAGCACGGCTGGCAGCCGGGTGCCCAGGTGGTCAGTCGCGCCACGGTGCGCGAGGGCTTCGACGAGAGCGTGGCCAACCAGGGCCTGAGGCCCGAGCACACGGTGGGCGAGCTGGCCCGCAACGGTTTCATTGCCAAGCAGGCCCTGTCGCCGGAGCTGTCGGCCACGGCCATGATGCTCGAGGGCAAGAACGGCATGGAGTACTGGATCGGGCTGGAAAACTTTTACGTCATTACCCGGTATAATCACAGCCGTCTGTACGCCATGGCGGTGTACCAATTGGGGGAGAAGATCCGCGAGCGGATGGGTGTCTGACCCCGTTCTGACTGCAGCAGGCAACGCGGAGCACGGGCATGAGCAATCTGGAGTCCAATCGGGGTGACGCGCGCGCCGGGTCGCTGGCCGCGCTGGTGCGGCGCTGCCTGTGGCGCGGTCTGTTCGTGGGCGCCCTGGTGCTGACCGCCTGTTCGGGGCCGGGGCGCATGCCCGATGTGGACCGCGATGGCCCACCGAAGCGTCCCCGCGATGTCAGCCAGATCCCCGACGCCGTGCCGCGCGTGGAACCGATCACCGCCGCGGGCAACAAGAGCCCCTACACCGTATTCGGTCGCACCTATCAGGTCATGCCCCTTTCGGCGGCCGCCGGCTACCGTGAAAAGGGGGTCGCCTCCTGGTACGGTACCAAGTTCCACGGACGCACCACCTCGAACGGCGAGATTTACGACCTGTACGGCATGACAGCGGCCCATCGCTCGTTGCCGATCCCCAGCTACGTCCGTGTCACCAATCTCGACAACCAGCGCACGGTGATCGTGCGCGTCAATGATCGCGGCCCGTTCCATGGCGATCGCATCATCGACCTGTCCTGGGCTGCCGCCCAGCGGCTGGGGTTTGCCGATCAGGGCGTGGCCCGGGTCGAGGTGGTGGCCATCGACCCGCGCGAGTATCAGGGCTCCACGGTGGCCCAACCGTCGGTGGATGACAGTCCGACGGCACGCCCCCGGCCGGTTCCCACCGCCCAGGCACCACTGGGCGCGCTGCCGGCCAACACGTTTCTGCAGGTCGGCGCCTTCAGCTCGCGTCAGGCCGCCGAGGACTGGCAGCGAAAGCTCAGCCGGTCGACCGGCCAGTCCGGCGAAGTGCGCCGGGTGAGGCGCGATGGCGCCGACATGTTCCGCGTTCTGCTGGGGCCGCTGGACGACCATGACCAGCTCGCCAGCCTGACCCAGCAGGTCGTCAATACCGGCCAGGCAAGACCGTTTGTCGTTTACGATTGACGTCTTCGGGTGACCCGTTCCTGCACCGGGTCCGCCTTCGAATCCGCAGCCTCCAAACCCGATCAGAACTGTATCTACTATGGCCATGACTACTTTTTGCAATCGCCTCCTGCTGACTTTCGCGCTCTTGATACCGGTGCTCGTACCGGTGGCCAAGGCTCAGGAAATGATCCCATCGCCGCCCCAGCTGGCAGCCGGCTCCTGGATCCTGATGGATGCCCGAACCGGGCACGTGATTGCCGAACACAATGCCGATGAGCCGATGCACCCGGCGAGCCTGGTCAAGATGATGACCGCCTATGTGGCATCGTCCGAGATGGCCAAGGGCCGTATCGGGCCCGACGACGAGGCCATCGTCAGCGAGAACGCGTGGCGCACCGGTGGCTGGGCGAGTGGCAGTTCGGTGATGTCGCTGCAGCCCAACGTGCGCGTCTCGGTCAAGGAGCTGATGCGCGGGATCATCATCTCCTCCGGCAACGACGCCTCCATCGTGCTGGCCGAGCATCTGGCGGGGTCGGAAAGTGCCTTTGCCGACATCATGAACCACTACGCCCGCGACATGGGCATGACCAACACCCACTTCGTCAACGCCACCGGCCTGACCCACGAGGACCAGCTGACCACCGCCCGCGACATGGCCATCCTGTCGCGCCACGTGGTCTACGATTTTCCCGAGCACTACGCCATCTACGCGGAGAAGTACTTCGAGTACGACAACGTCCGCCAGCCCAATCGCAACCGGCTGCTGTGGCGCGACAGCACGGTGGACGGCATCAAGACCGGCCACACCAACGCCGCCGGATACTGCCTGGCGGCCTCGGCCGAGCGCGATGGCATGCGCCTGGTTTCTGTGGTGATGAACACCACCGGCGAGGAGGTTCGGGCGCGCGAGACCCAGAAGCTGCTGTCCTACGGCTTCCGCTATTATGAGAGTGCCGAGGTTTTCGAAGCCGGTGACCGGGTCGCCGATCAGGTTCGCGTCTGGTACGGCCGGGACGACAGGGTTGACCTGGAAGTGGCGGAGCCGCTGAAACTGACGGTGGTGCGAGGCGCCCGTGATCGACTCGATACCGAGCTGGTATTGCCGGAGCAACTGCGCGCGCCGTTCGAGCAGGGCGAGGAGCTGGGTCGCATGAAGATCTCGCTGGACGGCGAAGTGCTCGCCGATGTGCCGGTGGTCGCCGCTCAGGCGGTGGCCCAGGCGGGATTGTTCGCGCGCCTGTGGGATGCGATCAAGCTGTTCGTGATGGGTATTTTCTCCTGATGAGGTTTTCAGCCGTGGACCAGCCCGAGCCGCCCCGGATCGAGTTTCCCTGCGAGGATTACCCGATCAAGGTCATGGGGTATGCGGAACCCGACTTCCGCGAGTACGTACTGACCGTTGTCGAGCGTCACGCTCCCGGGTTCGATGCTACGCGGATCACCGTGCGTGACAGCCGCAATGGTCGCTTCCAGTCGGTGACGGTGTTCATCACCGCCACCGGAACCGACCAGCTCCAGTCGATTTTTGTCGATCTCAAGGCCAGCGAGCTGGTCCAGATGGTACTCTGAGCGACATGAAGCATCTTGTCGTACGCCAGCTTGGCGTTCAGCCCTACGAGCCCGTGTTTGCGGCCATGAAGGCGTTCACCGATCGCCGCGATCAGGACAGCGCCGACGAGTTCTGGCTGGTGCAGCACCCCCCCGTCTTCACCCAGGGTCAGGCCGGCGATGCCGAGCATGTGCTGATGCCGGGGGATATCCCGGTCGTGCAGGTGGATCGCGGCGGTCAGGTCACCTACCATGGTCCGGGGCAGATCGTGGGTTACCCCATGATTGACCTGCGTCGTAACGGGCTTGGAGTGCGCGAGCTGGTAAGTGGCATCGAGGACAGTCTGGTGGGCGTGCTGGCTGCCTGGGGTATCGAGGCGTTTGCCAAGCCGGATGCGCCCGGTGTCTACGTGTCCGACGGTGAGAAGATCGCCTCCCTCGGGCTTCGGGTGCGCCGGGGCAGCAGCTACCACGGACTCGCGCTGAACGTGGACATGGATCTCGAACCCTTCGATCGCATCAACCCCTGTGGCTATCAGGGATTGCGGATGGTGCAGATGCGCGACCGGTCGTCAGTGACCCTGGCTGACCTGGCCGCGGTCGAAACCACCCTGCTGGACCAATTCATTCAACGACTCGGGTTCGATGGCTGGTCGCTGGCCGACAACCCGCTGGAAGTGCTCAATGACTGATCTGACCAAGGACAGCGTTCAGCTGCCCGACGACCTGTCCCGCCTGCAGCCGGTGCGGCGCACCGAGCGGCATCGCCGGGGCGAGAAGCTGCGCAACGCCGACAAGGTGGAGCGTATCCCGGTCAAGGTGATTGCGAGCGACGGCGTCCAGCGCAAGCCGGAGTGGCTGCGCATCCGCATCTCCAACTCCCCGGAAGTGGATCGCATCAAGGGCATCCTGCGCAAGAACAACCTCGCCACGGTCTGCGAGGAGGCCAGTTGCCCGAACCTCAACGAGTGCTTCAGTGGCGGCACCGCCACCTTCATGATCATGGGCGAGATCTGTACCCGACGCTGCCCCTTCTGTGACGTGGGCCACGGCAAACCGAACCCGCTGGATCCCGAGGAGCCGGCGCACCTCGCTCAGGCCATCGCCGAGATGCAACTGCGTTACGTGGTCATCACCTCCGTGGACCGGGACGACCTGCGCGACGGCGGTGCCCAGCATTTTGCCGACTGCATCCGCGAATCCCGCCTGCGCTCGCCGGACCTCAAGATCGAGGTGCTGGTGCCCGACTTCCGCGGCCGCATGGACATCGCGCTCGATATTCTGAGTGCTGAACCGCCGGATGTGTTCAACCACAACATGGAAACCGTGCCGAGCCTGTACCGACAGGCCCGTCCCGGTGCCAACTACGAGTGGTCACTGAAACTGTTGCAAGAGTTTGCCGCCCGCAATCCGGGCGTGCCCACCAAGTCCGGGCTGATGGTCGGGCTCGGCGAAACCCGCGAGGAACTGCTGCAGACCATCGCTGACCTGCGTGACCACGACGTGACCATGCTGACCGTCGGGCAATATCTGCAGCCTTCGAAGGACCACCTCCCCGTGGCGCGCTTCGTGCACCCCGACGAGTTTCAGGAGTACGCCGACTACGCCTACCGCATCGGGTTCAAACACGTGGCTTCAGGCCCGCTCGTGCGCTCGTCCTACCACGCCGATCGCCAGGCCCGCGGCGAAGTGGTGAGCTGACCCCCGTGTCCGAAGGTGCGTGGTCGGTCTATATCATCCGGGCCACCGACGGTAGTCTCTACACCGGCATCACCACCGATGTGGCGCGCCGCTTCCGTGAGCACGACAGCGGGCGGGGCGCCCGTTTCTTCCGCGGTCGAAAGCCCGAGGCCGTTGTTCATGTGGAGTCCGGTTACGACCGGGCCGGCGCTAGTCGCCGCGAAGCCGCCATCAAGCAGATGGGGCGGGTTCACAAGCTCGCCCTGTTGCAGGGCCCGTCGGGAACCGCTCCGGCAGTACCCTGCCGCGGTGAATGAGTTCGGCAGAGGGGCCGCCCACGCGATCGCTCGGTAATTCGCCTTTGCTGTGGTGGTGTCGGTCACCTTGCTCTATGCTTGAGTTTCAATCGCAAGCCGAACAAGGAGGCACCCCATGGCAGGAACCCAGAAATCAGTGCTCGACAAGGAGCTGGACGCCAGTCGCAAGGCGGCAATGGACGCGCTCGACAAGCTGTTCGAGGCCAAGGATCACTTCCGTTCCGCCGCCGAGGCTGCCGGGCTGGAAATGAAGGAGGAAGCCATCAGCCAGCTGCTCGAAGGCCGCGCCAAGGCGGAAAAGCTCGGCACACAGGCCACCGAATACGTGCACGAAAAACCCATGACCAGTCTCGCCATTGCTTTCCTGGGCGGTATCCTGCTGTCCCAGCTGCTGGGCCGCAAATGACCGATAGCCATACCCGGCATGGGCTGGGTGGGGAGCCGTCACGCCAGCCCGTCGATGAGCTGCAGGCCTGGCTCGACTGGGGCAGGGGGCTTGCCCTCATGGGGGATGCCTTCTCACGCCTGCTCCGGGCCGAGCTGCGGCTGGCCCTTGTGGATGCGCGTCGCCTCGCGCTGGTGACGGCACTGGTAGTGCCGGTCGCGGTGTTTGCCTGGCTCGGCCTGTCGGTGCTGATTGCGTGGCTGGGGTATCTGGCGAGTGACATGGTCGTGCTGGGCATCGCCACCTTCCTGCTGGTCCAGTGCGTCGCACTGCTGGCCATGAGGTGGTTGACACGCCGCTATGTACGCAGCCTCGGCTTGCCGCACACGCGGGCACATCTGCGCGCCGTCATGGAGGGGTTCGAACAATATGGGACGCAGGGTACTCGTCGCCCGGATACAGCAGGCTGACCGTGAGCTGACGCTGCACGAAGTGCGCTGTCGCTCACTCGCTGAACGTCCGCTCGCCTTCATCGCCCGCCACCGCGTGGCACTGGTTCTGGGGGGCGGATTCACCCTGGGGCTGGCCAGTGGCAGTCCTGCCTGCCGGCGGGCGTATGCGCGACTGATGTCGGTGACGCTGGCGGTGATCAAGCTCCAGCCCCGGCTGTTGACACGGTTGGTCAGGATGTCCGGCGCCGGCCGGTGATACCGCAGATCGGGCGGTTTCGGAATTGCGGGGTTAATTTTGATGCCAGTTGCGGTAGAGTGTCGTCAGGTCGATAGCCATTGATGGCGTTGTCCTGGGGTGTTAGCGGGTCTTTACCCACCGTGTGCCCCGCAATGAATCTTCCAAGCCACAAAGGAGTTGATGATGAAATATTTGTACGCAATGCTTGCTGCCTCGGTACTGTTCCTTGCCGGCTGTCAGGATCAGGGCCCCGCTCAGGAGGCAGGAGAGGCGATCGATGACGCAGCATCCGAAGTGCAGGACGCCCTGAGTGGCCAAGGCCCGGCTGAGAGCGCCGGCGAAGACGTCGATGATGCGATTGATGAGTGGACCGAAAACAACTGAGTGTAACGGTTCGCGTATAGCGCGGGGCGGCCGAGAGGTCGCCCCGTTTGCGTTCGGGACCGGTAAAATGGTCCGAAACCGGCGCGGGAAATTCCTGCTGCCGCCCCTGTCCTGCAATCCGGGTAGAGCCGTCTGTCCATGACCGAACCTGTCGACAACCCCCGCGAAATACTCCGTGCCAAACTGAACCTCGAAACCGGGCGCCTCCCCTGGCAGGCGCTGCAGCGCTATTTCGCCATGGGCAATACCGTGGCTGTGGCGCCGGCCCTCGATCTGGTGGAGGTCGGCGTCGAGTTCACCGAAGACAATCGCGATCGGGTCGCCGGGTGGCTTGAGAGCGGCGAGGTGGTGCCGGTGAGTGACGAGCAGGCCCGCCAGTGGCTCGACCGCGACGTCGAACTCTGGTGCCTGGTGGTGCGACCCTGGGTGCTGGTGCAGGACAAGCCCCGATGACCCGCCCGGTGCAGCTGGTCTGGCTGCGCAATGACCTGCGCCTGCAGGACAACAGCGCACTTTGGAATGCTGCGCAGCGAGGCCCTGTGGTGGCCTGCTGCATCCTGACCCCTGCCCAATGGCAGCAGCACGATATGGCTGCCGTGCGGGTGGACTTTTACCTGCGCACCCTGAAAGCCCTGAGCGGATCGCTCGCCGAGCTGGGGATTGCCCTGCGCGTGGTCACCGTCGAGGATTTTGCGGCGGTACCACAGGCACTCCTGGAGCTGTGTGATGAGCACGGAGTCGCCAGCGTCCACTGCAACCGGGAATACCCGGTCAACGAGCGGGCGCGGGACCGGGCGGTGGCCGAGGCGCTGCAGGCAAGGGGCATCGAGTTTCACGCCTATCACGATGCGCTCATCGCGCCGCCGGGCAGTGTGCGCAAGCAGGACGGCGAGCCGTATCAGGTATTCACCCCCTTCAAGCGCGCCTGGCTCCAGCTGGTGGCCGGCCGGCTTCCCGACCTGTTGCCGGCGCCGGAGCCCGCAGAGTCGGCCGCGTCCGACTCTGACCCGGTACCCGACGCCCTGCCGGAGTTCGATACGACGGTGCCTGCCGAGTTGTGGCCAGCGGGGGAGCGCGAGGCCCTCCGGTTGCTCGAGGATTTTGTGGCAGAGCGGCTGGACGATTACAAGGCGCGGCGCGACTGTCCGGCCGAGAGCGGCACCTCCCGGTTGTCACCCCACCTCGCGGTGGGCGCCATCTCGGCGCGCCAGTGTCTGCACGGTGCCCTGGCGGCCAACGGCGGGGAGTTCGACAGCGGCAGCGAAGGGGCGGTCACCTGGATCTCCGAGCTGGTGTGGCGCGAGTTCTATCACCACCTGCTGGTGGCCTTTCCGCGCCTGTGTCGCTACCAGCCCTTTCGGCTCGAGACCCGTCAGCTGCGCTGGCGCGACAGCGAATCGGACTTCCGGCGCTGGTGCGACGGTGCCACGGGCGTCCCCATCGTGGATGCGGGCATGCGCCAGTTGCGCGAAACCGGCTGGATGCACAACCGGGTGCGCATGATCGTGGCCATGTTCCTCACCAAGAATCTGTTGATCGACTGGCGCCGGGGCGAGCGCCATTTCATGCGCCACCTGGTGGACGGCGACCTTGCCGCCAACAACGGCGGCTGGCAGTGGAGCGCCTCCACCGGTACCGATGCCGCGCCCTATTTCCGCATTTTCAACCCGTTCACCCAGGCCGAGCGCTTCGACCCGGAGGCCGAATACATCCAACGTTTCGTGCCCGAGCTGGCCTCCCTGCCGGCGCGGGTGATTCACAATCCGACCCAGCTGGCCCGTCAGCGGCCGGCGGACTACCCCGACGTGATGGTGGACCTCAAGACAAGCCGCGAACGCGCCATTGCCGCTTTCAAGGCGCTTTGACGCCACCGGCTCTCATCTGCCCGAAATAGCGTCGTGCTTCCTGCCGCACCCTGGGTGACAGCAGGATGGCGGAGGCCATGGTGGGTATGGCCATCACCGCGTACATGCCGTCGATCAGCCCGATGACCGCCTGCAGGGAGGCGGCGGAGCCGACGATGATGAGCGCCGCGTAGAGCCAGACGTAATGGTGCTGGTGACGGGCGCCCACGAGGAAGCCGAAGCATTTGCTGCCGTAATAGCAGTAGCTGACCATGGTGCTGAGGCTGAGAAAAAACACCATCACCAGCAGCAGTGGTGCGCCCATCACCGGAATGGCCGACTCGAAGGCGGTGGCGGTGAGCGTCACCCCATTGAGACCGTCCGTCTGCCAGACGCCGGTGACCAGAATGGCCAGTGCGGTGCAGGTACAGACGATCAGGGTGTCGATCACCGGGCCGAGCATGGCCACCACGCCTTCGCGCACCGGCTCGTTGGTGCGCGCTGCGCCATGGGCCAGCGCCTCGGTCCCGATCCCCGCCTCGTTGGAGAAGGCACCGCGCTGGACACCGAGCAGGATCACCGTGCCGAGCACCCCGCCGGCCGCTGCCTGCCCGGTGAAGGCATCGCGGAAGATCAGGGCAAAGGCTGCGGGAACGGCGTCGTAATGGCTGATGAGCAGAAAGGCGGTCATGCCCAGGTAGAGCGCTACCATGGCCGGCACCAGCCGTACGGTTACGGCGCCGATGCGCTGGATTCGTCCCACGATCACCGCAGCCACCAGCACCGCAAGCACCGCGCCGGCGAGCAGGTTGAATAGCAGTGCCTGATCGCCGCTCACCAGTCCCGCCGGCTCGGCCACGGTTTCGCGCAGCAGCTGCACCAGTTGGTTGGCCTGGAACACGGGCAGGGTGCCGAACATGCCCGCCAGCGCGAACAGGCCGGCCAGGGGCAGCCAGCGCCGACCGAGCCCCTCGCGCACCACATACATGGGTCCGCCCTGCAGTTGGCCCAGGCTGTCGCGGCCGCGGAACATCACTGCCAGCGAGCAGGTGTAGAACTTGGTGGCGATCCCCACCACGGCGGTGATCCACATCCAGAACACTGCCCCCGGCCCGCCCAGGCCGATGGCGACCGCCACGCCGGCGATGTTGCCGAGGCCCAGGGTGCCCGATAGGGCGGTAGTCAGTGCCTGGCGGTGGCTGATGTCGCCCTCATCGGCGGGGTTGTCGTAATCGCCGCGCAGGATGCCGAGGCTGTGGCCCAGATGGCGGTAGGGCAGAAAGCGGGAATGGCAGGCGAAATAGAGTCCGCCGCCGACGATGAGCACTACCAGGGGTATGCCCCACATGAAGGCGGAGAAGGCCGAGGTGATTTGTTCCAGGTGGTTCAGTGCGTTTTCCATGACCCGGGAAGTCTAGCACGGCGTCGCCGCAGCTCAGGCTTCGGGGTGGTCAGGCTGTCGGCGGTTCCAGTCAATACTCTCCCAGCCAGTGTTCCAGGGGCGCGGGTCGTGCAAACAGGTACCCCTGGGCGTGGGTACAGCTCTGCCGGCCCAGATAATCGAGCTGCTCCCGAGTTTCCACGCCCTCGGCGACCACATCCACCCCGAGTCCGTTGGCCATGGCGATCACCGCGTTGGTCACCGCTCGGCAGTTGGGGTCGGAGAGCATGTTCTGTACGAACGACAGATCGAGCTTGATGCGATCAATGGGAAAGCGGGTGATGTAGGCCAGGCTGGAGTAGCCGGTGCCGAAATCGTCGATGGCGATGCGCACACCGAGGTCGCGGATGTGCTGCAGGGTGAGTTGCAGCTCCTCGGCATGGTGCATGAAGATATTCTCGGTGATCTCCAACTCCAGCAGCTCCGGCGGCAGACCGCTGGTTTGAAGCGCGTCGGCCACCAGCTCCACGAGGTTTTTCTGCATCAGCTGGCGCGGCGACAGATTGACCGCCACGACGCAGGGCTGTTCAAACGCCCGTTGCAACCGTACGCCATCGCGGCATGCCTGTCGCAGCACCCACTCGCCGATGGGCACGATGAGCTCGCTCTCCTCGGCGATATGGATGAAGCGCGCGGGCGAGATGCTGCCGCTGCCGGGCAGCTCCCAGCGCAGCAGGGTTTCCACGCCCACGGCCTGGCCGGTTCTGAGGTCGACCTGGGACTGGTAATGGAGCGAGAACTGATCCAGATCGAGCGCGCGCTGCAGTGCGTGTTCCAGCGCCAGGCGCTCATTGAGCTGCCGGGCCATCTGGTCGTTGAACAGCTGGAAATTGCTGCGGCCGCGTTCCTTGGCGGCGTACATGGCGGTATCTGCCCGGGCCATCAGGGTGTCCGGGTCCGCGGCGTGATCCGGGAACAGCGCAATGCCGACGCTCGGCGTGATCTTGAGGGTATGTCGACCGACGGACATCGGGGTGCTGATGCGTCGAATCACCGTTTCGGCATGCCGCGTCAGCGAGCGCTCATCGCTGCAATCCTCGATCAGCATCATGAACTCGTCGCCGCCCATGCGGGCCACCAGCACTTCCTCGTCGACACTGCGCTTGAGCTCGCTGGCCACGTGCAGAAGGATCTGGTCACCCGTGTTGTGTCCGAGTGAATCATTGAAGCGCTTGAAGTTGTCGAGGTCCACCAGCAGGACCGCCAGCCGACCTTCCCGTTCGCGGTGAACTTCCACCGCGGTGGACAGCCGGTTGAGAAACTGGGTGCGATTGGGCAGGCCGGTGAGCTCGTCGTGCAGGGCGATGTGGTTGATGTAGCGCTGCGTGCGGCGCTGGCTGGTGAGGTCGTAGGCCATGCCGAGGACGCCGACGATATAG
>JBJHAZ010000039.1:0-11791 GCA_050485225.1 Gammaproteobacteria bacterium | reverse complement strand
TCCTCCAGCAGCGCAATGCAGCGCTCCTCGGACTGTCGGTAACGGCGCTGCCACTGGCGCAAATCCCTGCGGGTATCGAGTTGTACCAGCGCGCGACCGACCGCTTCAAGCAGCAGCTGGTCCTCCTCGCAGGGAACCACGGCGCAGGCACCGAGCCGAAACGCCTTGAGGGTGGCCACCGCATCCCAGTCGTCCGTGGTGATCAGGACCTCCAGGTCGCGACCCGACTGGCGCAGGTGGGTAAACAGGGCTCTGGCGGCGATGCAGCGGGCAGCCAGGTCGGCGATCACCAACTCCGGCTGCCAGCTTTCCAGTGCGTGGGGCAGCTCGGCCTCGAGGGTGATATGGCGGGCTTCGGGCTTGTAGCCGGCACTGCGCAGCACGCTGATGAAGCGGTTGGCCTGCTGCACGTCGTCATGAACCAGCAGAACCTTCATGGATTGCCTGATCAGCATGGGTTATTCAGTGCCCTCGCTGGTGAATACTGTGGGGTCTCATGCCCACGCTTCCTGGTCGGTCACGCCAAAATCCGCACCCGGCAGAAAGTGAACCGTCAGCCCGGCCGTGGCCAGCTCGGCAGGCCCGAGATCCAGCTGTTGGCAGTCGAGGGTGGTGACGATATCCACGCGCGCCTCGGGGCCGGTCTGGGATGGGGCGGTCATCAAGCGCCAGCAGTGCGGCTCGTGCTCGTCGGCCAGCAGCAGGCCGGGTCGGTAGTGGCTGCCATCGCTGGCGGTGGCCTTGACGGCACAGGGCAGGGCGTGGCGCGCGATGACTTCCAGTCCGAATCGCGCCGAGAAGTCGGGCTTGGCCCGCTTCCACCGTACCATGGCGATGCACCAGGGGGCACTCTGGGTGCGCCTCATGGCCACGACCTCTCCGGGCGCCAGGCAGTCTGCGGCGGGCGGTTCGAGTTCGATACAACTACCGCGCTTGCTGATGTTGATTTCCCTGCCGGCCACGGGTGTCGGTGCGGTGTCGGGCACCTCGTCAAGCCAGCGGGCGCCGGCATCGCCGGGTGGCCGCAGTGGGGTGGTGGCACCGAGCAATGCATGGGCGTTCGCCAGTCCCATGGTGAGCTCCATGTGACCGATGATGGTGACGCGGTCCTCGTTGCGGGAATACTCCTGTCCCCAGGTGTTGCAGAGCCGCTGGACCAGGGGTGTCGGCAGGCGGTCGATTGCAGGGGCGCTACCCGAGTGCAGCCTGTCCTGCAGGTGCCTGACCAGTCGGCTGGTGCGGATCCGCAGCATGGTGGCGGTAATGCGGTGGTGGCGGGTGGCGAGAAAGGGGCCCTCATCGCCGGCGATATCGATCAGGAATACGCCTTCGTCCGGCGCCGGCGCCAGTGTGGTGAGGCTGCTCCACAGAGAGAGGGTGGCGTAGATCTGTTCGAGTTCGTGGTTCTCGTACTGGTAGGGGTGCGCGCAGGCGAGCAGCAGGATGCGCATGTAGCGTTCCTGCAGGGACAGCTCCGGGCTGAAGGCGCTGTCCACCATGCGCACCTTCATGTCCTGGAGGTTGAGCTGGAAAGCGATTCGGTAGAGGGTGTTCAGCTCCGTCCACAGGTTGCCCGGCGCCGGCAGGTGCAGTTGCAGGCAGCGCAGGTAGGTCAGCCCCAGTGCGTCCTGGCAGGCGGCAATGGCCCGGCTCATCAGCTGGGGGCCGCAACCGGGCCACTGGGTGGTGAGCTCGGCCAGGACACTCTTGTACCCCAGCGACTGCTGTTTGAGCAGATTGATGGAGGTGGCAATCAGACCGGAGGCGCTGTCGTCGAGGCGCGACTGACCGATGGTGGCGGTAAAACGGATGATCCGCAGCATGAACAGCGCCAGCAGGTCGTGCTTCCGGCGCGGGTCGGTATCGAGCCGCGCCACTTCCGTCAGGGTCCGGGTGATGCTGGCGATGCCCTCCGGTGTGGCCGCACTGTGTTGTTGCAGGTGCTCGTTGAGCGCCGCAACCGCCGTGGGGCAGCCACTCAGTTCCGCGCCTTCGAGCGGCGGCAGGCGCAGTTGAGCGATCAGGTCTTCCAGGGGCACGGCTTTTCTTGGGGGCATTCGGGCTCCTCCCGAGGCTTGTCAGCATGGAACTGGGCCGGGTGAATTGCTTCGCCCAGGGGCACCGGAGACTTGCTCGTCTCTCCGGCGACTTCCCTCACCAGTTTGGGTACCAGATATCCCGGCAGCCTGGCCAGCAGGTCTCGGGTCAGGGCAACGGCCCGCTGCTCGTCGACGTCGAAATGGGCGGCGCCGTCAACCCGATCCAGCACGTGGAGGTAGTAGGGCAGCACGCCACACTCGTAGAGTCGCTCGCTCAGTGCGCCCAGAACCTCGGGTCGGTCGTTGATGCCTTTCAGCAGGACGGTCTGGTTGAGCAATGTTACCCCGTGGCGGCGCAGTGCGGCCAGTGCCGCGGCGACTTCACCATCGAGTTCGTTGGCGTGATTGACGTGCACCACCATGCTGGTCAGCAGGCGGGTTCCGGTCAGCCACGCCAGGCACTCGTCGGTGATGCGACTCGGAATCACGATCGGAAACCGCGTATGGACCCGCAGGCGCCGCAGGTGCGGAATCGCCGCCAGCTGATCACACAGCCAGGCGAGCTGGCGGTCATTGGCGGCCAATGGATCGCCGCCACTGAGGATGACTTCGCTGATGCTGGCGTCCGCCTGCAGATAGTCCAGGGCCGCCTGCCACTGGCGGCGGGAGGGCGTGTTCTCGTCATAGGGAAAGTGTCGGCGGAAGCAATAGCGGCAGTGGATCGCACAGGCCGGGCTGACCACCAGCAGCACCCGGCCGTGGTACTTGTGGATCAGGCCGCGCACCGGATTCGATTGCTGTTCCCCCAATGGGTCGGGGATGAACCCCGGTGTCGGCTCGGTTTCGGCGGCCAGCGGCAGTACCTGCAGCAGCAGGGGATCCTCCGGATCGCCGGGCCGCATGCGGTTGAGATAGGGGCGCGGCACCCGCAGCGGGAACTGCCGCCACGCCGCCTCGGCGAGCGCCAGTGGCGAGCCCTCCAGGTGCAGCAGGCGGATCAGTTCGTCCGGGTCGCGGACGCAGGCGGACAGCTCTTCCTGCCAGCTTGACCCCTGCCATGCAGGGAGGGTTCGAGGTATCATTGCGGGCTTTGTAAATCCTGTCGAACGATGAGGCGATAATGGCAACCTATTCTACCAACGAATTCCGCTCCGGTTTGAAAGTCATGCTCGACGGCGACCCCTGCAACATTCTGGAGAATGAGTTCGTCAAGCCGGGCAAGGGCCAGGCCTTCAACCGTGTGCGCCTGCGCAACCTCAAGACCGGCCGCGTCTGGGAGCGCACTTTCAAGTCCGGAGAATCGCTCGAAGGCGCCGATGTCATGGACCGCGACATGCAGTACCTCTACAACGACGGCGAGTTCTGGCACTTCATGGAGCCCGAGTCGTTCGAGCAGCACCAGGCCGACAAGGATCGCGTGGGTGACGCGGCGCTGTGGCTCAAGGAGCAGGACAGCTGTGTGGTGACCCTGTACAACGGCGCGCCGCTGGCGGTCACGCCGGCCAATCATGTCGAGCTCGAGATTGTCGAGACCGATCCCGGCATCCGCGGCGATACGGCGACCGGCGGTACCAAGCCCGCGAAGCTGAGCACCGGGGCCACCGTCAAGGTGCCGCTGTTTCTCAGCACCGGCGATGTGGTGCGCGTCGACACCCGCACCGGTGAATACCTCGGTCGCGCCCGCGACTGATCACCATGCAGGACTGGCGTCCCGCTGCCGGGCCGGCACTGCTGCAACAGCGAGCGGACTTGTACCGGCAGGTCCGCTCTTTTTTTGACGGGCGCGGCGTGCTCGAGGTGGAGGTGCCCGTCCTGGGTGAAACCGCCGTCACCGAGCCCCACATCGACTGCCTCAGGCTGGACTGTAACGGTCGACCGGCCTGGCTGCAGTCTTCGCCCGAGTATTACCTCAAGCGGCTGCTGGCCGCGGGCGCGGGATCAATCTACTCCCTGGGCAAGGTATTTCGCGACGGTGAGGCCGGCCGGCGTCATAACCCCGAGTTCACCCTGCTGGAGTGGTACCGCCCCGGCTGGGACGAGCACGACCTGATGGCGGAGGTGGCCGAGCTGCTGGTCGCCACCGGCGCCGTGGCTGCGGATCACTGCCGGCGTCTCAGCTATGGCGAGGTCTTTCAGGCAGCGGTGGGCCTGGATCCCCACGAGGCTGGCGATGTCGAGCTGCAGCGAGTGGCCGGTGACCTGGCCGGCAGCGACTGGTCCGGTGAGCCTCGCGGCCATTGCCTCGACCTGATTTTCAGTCTGGCCGTGGAACCGACCCTGCCGCAGGGGCTGGTTCAGGTGTACGACTTTCCCACCTGTCAGGCGGCGCTGGCGCGGTTGTATCGCGACGCCCGGGGGCGCCGGGTGGCCCGTCGTTTCGAGGCGTTTCTTGACGGCATGGAGCTGGCCAACGGCTACTGCGAGCTGACGGACGCGGTCGAACAGCGGCAGCGCTTCGAGCACGACAACGTGCTGCGACGACAGCTGGGTAAAGTCGAGATCCCGGTCGACGAGCGGCTGCTGGCGGCCCTGGAAGCCGGCCTTCCCGACTGCGCCGGGGTGGCCCTGGGCATGGATCGGCTACTGATGCGGCTGGCCGGGGTGGACGACATTCGCCGGGTACTGGCGTTTCCCTGGGCCGCCGGCCGCTGAAGCGTGGCGTCAAACGGTTGCTCTACTGTGCGCCGCCAATGCAGGCTACACTGTCCCCGGTTTCCGGTCGTGGGTGGACTGCCTCCCCCGCGACCTCCATTCAATCGCACCCGATAAAGGAGAGCATCATGACTGTTTCCACAGGCGATCGTATTCCCGAGCTGACCCTCAAGGTCATGGGAGAAAAAGGTCCCGAGAACATCACTACCAATGAGATTTTCAAGGGCAAGAAAGTGGTGATGTTCGCCGTGCCGGGCGCGTTTACGCCGGGCTGCTCCGTGACTCACCTGCCGGGTTATGTCATCAACGCCGACAAGATCAAGGCCAAGGGCGTCGACAGCATTGTCTGCACCGCCGTCAACGACGCCTTCGTGATGGGTGCCTGGGGCAAGGCCAGCAACGCTGAAGAGCTGATCATGCTGGCCGATGGCAATGCCGAGCTGGCCAAGGCACTGGGCCTGACCATGGACGGCAGTGGCTTCGGTCTGGGGCTGCGCAGCAAGCGCTACGCCATGATCGTCGAAGATGGTGTCATCAAGCACTTGGCGGTCGAGCCCGAGGGCGGTATCACCGTGTCCGGTGCCGAAGAGGTGCTCAAGCAGCTCTGAAGTCTTTTGGCGCCATTCAGCGGGCGGGGCTGCCCTGCCCGCTGAATCCACGGCGGCTGTTCCGGCCCGCTCTCCTGTTTCTGGCCCGATCGCTTCCCGCCTGACCGCTCCCCGTCTCGTCGTACGTTCGGTTCAATCTTTCTTCATGGCATTGGCCAGCGCCGCTCCCAGGGTTCCCATGCCCGATGAGCGCCCCGAATCCTTCTGCCCGCCTTTCTGACTGTATTTCTTCGCGTTGCTGCGCTCGGCACGGGAAGGTGCTGCATTATTATTGCGGGCAGGTTCCGCCTTGTCCGACAAGCGCATGGTGAGGGCGATGCGCTTGCGCTGCAGGTCGACTTCCAGCACCTTCACCTGGACCGTCTGGCCCGCCTTGACCACTTCGCGGGGGTCCTTGACGAACCGGTCGGCCAGATGCGAAATGTGCACCAGCCCGTCCTGATGGACACCCACATCCACGAAGGCACCAAAATTGGTGACGTTGGTGACGGTGCCCTCCAGCACCATGCCGGGCCTGAGGTCCTTCATTTCGTTGACGCCTTCCATGAACCGCGCGGTGCGGAATTCGCCGCGCGGGTCCCGCCCCGGCTTGTCCAGTTCGCCGAGAATGTCGGTCACCGTGGGTACGCCGAACTTGTCATCGGTGAAGTCGCCGGGCTTGAGGCTGCGCAGCAGCGTGGTGTTGCCCATCAGCTCGCGAATGTCCTTGCCGGTGGCTGCGATGATGCGTTCCACCACCGGATAGGCTTCGGGATGCACGGCCGAGGCATCGAGAGGGTTGTCGCCAGCCACGACGCGCAGGAAGCCGGCGGCCTGCTCGAAGGTCTTGGCACCGAGACCGGCCACGTCGAGCAGGTGTTTACGAGTGGCAAAACGGCCGTGCGCGTTGCGGTGCATGACCACCTTTTCCGCCTGGGTGCGGTTGAGGCCGGCCACGCGCTGCAGCAGCGCCGGCGAGGCGGTGTTGAGGTCGACGCCGACGCTGTTCACGCAGTCCTCCACCACATTGTCGAGCTGGCGGCCGAGGCGCACCTGGCTGACGTCGTGCTGGTACTGGCCGACCCCGATGGATTTTGGGTCGATCTTCACCAGTTCTGCCAGCGGGTCCTGCAGGCGGCGGGCGATCGACACCGCGCCGCGCAGGGAGACGTCGAGATCCGGCAGTTCCTGGCTGGCCAGTTCGGAGGCGGAATACACGGAAGCGCCGGCTTCGCTCACCATCACCCGCTGCGCCTGGATGTCGCTGTGGCGCTTGAGCAGGTCGGCGGCAAGCTGGTCGGTTTCCCGGGACGCGGTGCCATTGCCGATGGCGATCAGGCCGACGTCGTGGGCCCGGATCAGCTTGGCCAGCTGCTCGATGGACTGGTCGTACTGGTTGCGCGGCTGGAACGGGTAGACCGTATCGGTGGCCACCACCTTACCGGTGGCGTCCACCACGGCCACCTTGACCCCGGTGCGTATGCCCGGGTCGAGGCCGATGACCGAGCTGGATCCTGCCGGTGCCGCCAGGAGAATGTCCTTGAGGTTGTTGCCGAAGACCTGAATGGCCTCTTCCTCGGCCGCTTCGCGCAGGCGCATTTTCAGCTCGAGGTCGAGGTGCAGGAACAACTTGATCTTCCAGGCGCGCCGGGCGGTCTCCAGCAGCCAGTCGTCGGCGCCCCGGCCCTGCTGCTGCAAGCCGAAGTGACCGGCCACCCGGGCGCTGTATGCGTCGTGGTTGCCCTCGTTATCGGGTTCCAGCGTCAGGTGCAGGAAGCCGTCGTTGCGGCCCCGAAACAGGGCGAGGGCGCGGTGGGAGGGGATTTTCGCCAGTGGCTCGCTGTACTCGAAGTAGTCGCGGAACTTGGCACCTTCCTCCTCCTTGCCGGTGGCGACGCTGGATTTCAGGACCCCGTCTCGCCACAGCCGTTCGCGCAGCTCGCCGATCAGGTCGGCGTCCTCGGCGAAGCGCTCCATGAGGATCTGGCGGGCGCCCTCCAGGGCGGCGGCCACATCGGCGACTCCCTTGTCGGCATCCACATAAGGCTCGGCGGCGGCTTCCGGCGACTGGGCGGGGTTGTCCAGCAGGCTCAGGGCGAGTGGCTCGAGGCCGGCCTCGCGGGCGATCTGGGCCTTGGTGCGGCGCTTGGGCTTGTAGGGCAGGTAGAGGTCTTCCAGTTCGGCCTTGGTGGTGGCGGCCGCGATTTTTGCTTGCAGTGCCGCGTCCAGCTTGCCCTGCTCGTCGATGCTCTTGAGGATCACGCCGCGCCGGTCCTCCAGGTCGCGCAGGTAGCCGAGCCGGTCCTCGAGCTGACGCAGCTGGACGTCGTCGAGTCCCTGGGTCACTTCCTTGCGGTAGCGGGCGATGAACGGCACGGTGGCGCCTTCATCCAGTAGCGCGACGGTGGCGGCGACCTGGGCCGGAGACACCTGCAGTTCACGGGCAATGAGTTGGGTGATATCAAGCATGGCGGTATTCTTTTACGGGATGATCGTGGCATGAATGCGGCGAGCGGGCGAGAATACGCAGCCTGTCGGGGCAAGTCCAGCCTTGACAGGTCCGGCCCCGGCCCCTGCACGGGGTCTTCCACCCGCAGAGTTTTGGAGCATCTTCAGATGGACCCAGTCATACCGCCCGGCACCTATCGCCATTTCAAGGGCAACCGCTACCGCGTGTTCGGCTCGGCCACCCACTCGGAGACCGGTGAGGTGCTGGTGATCTACCAGGCCCTGTACGGCGAGTTCGGTACCTGGGCGCGCCCGCTGGCCATGTTCGTCGAGCCGGTCGAGCGCGACGGTCGTGTGCAGCCGCGCTTCGAGCGCGTGGCGGATGACGCCGGAGACGCGCCACCGGACCCGCTCTAAAGTTGACCAAAAAGGTCGGGTATTGAATAATTCTCCCCCTGCGCTGCGGCCGGATGGATATTGGGAGACCGGCGCAACCGCCGGGTGGCACCCGGCGGCGTCGGCGGCACCCACCGCGCTCCGATGACGGTACAATGCGCCCGGCTGAAGATCGGGTAATAATTGACTATAATAGTCAGGTATTACCCTGGCCATTTTGGTAGGATATCGAGGGCAGGGCGCAAATTGTGCCCCGTCCGCCAATGCGTTACCGCACGAGTCACTGCTGTTATGTCGCAAGAGCAAATCGCTGGTCTGATCAAGAAGGAGTACGCCGCCGGCTTCGTCACCAATGTCGAGTCGGACACGCTGGATCCGGGCCTGAACGAAGAGGTCATCGCCTTCATTTCCGCCAAGAAGGGCGAGCCCGAGTGGCTGCTCGAGTGGCGCCTGAAGGCCTTTCGCACCTGGCAGAAGATGGCCGAGCCGGAGTGGGCCCACGTTCATTACCCCAGGATCGATTTTCAGGCCCTCTCCTATTATTCGGCCCCCAAGAGCATGGCGGACCGCCCCAAGAGCCTCGACGAGGTGGACCCGGAGCTGTTGCGCACCTACGAGAAGCTTGGCATTCCGCTGCACGAACAGGCCGCACTGGCCGGGGTGGCCGTGGATGCAGTGTTCGATTCCGTGTCCGTGGGCACCACCTTCCGCGAGAAACTGAAGGAAGCCGGGGTGATTTTCTGCTCCATCTCCGAGGCGGTGCACGAGTATCCCGAGCTGATAAAGCAGTACCTCGGCAGCGTGGTGCCCCAGCACGACAACTTCTACGCGGCGCTAAACAGCGCGGTGTTCAGCGATGGTTCCTTCGTGTATATCCCGAAAGGCGTGCGCTGCCCCATGGAGCTGTCCACCTATTTCCGCATCAACGAATCCAAGACGGGGCAGTTCGAGCGCACCCTGATCGTCGCCGACGAGGGCAGTCACGTCAGCTACCTCGAGGGTTGCACCGCGCCCATGCGCGACGAGAACCAGTTGCACGCCGCGGTGGTGGAGCTGGTGGCGCTCGATAACGCCAAGATCAAGTATTCCACCGTGCAGAACTGGTACCCCGGCGACGCCGAGGGCAAGGGTGGTATCTACAATTTCGTCACCAAGCGCGGTGTGGCCCACACCAACGCCCACATCTCCTGGACCCAGGTGGAAACCGGCTCCGCCGTCACCTGGAAGTACCCCAGCTGCGTGCTGCGCGGTGACAACAGCGTGGGCGAGTTCTACTCGGTGGCACTCACCAACAACTACCAGCAGGCGGATACCGGCACCAAGATGATCCATCTGGGCAAGAACACCCGGTCCACCATCATTTCCAAGGGTATTTCCGCCGGCCACAGCTCCAACGCCTACCGCGGCCTGGTGCGCATCAGCGGCGGGGCCGAGGGTGCACGCAACTATACCCAGTGCGATTCACTGCTGATCGGTCACCAGTGTGCCGCGCACACCTTTCCCTACATCGAGAGCCGCAACGCGTCGGCGGTGATCGAGCACGAGGCCACCACCTCCAAGGTGAGCGACGACCAGCTTTATCTGTGTCGCCAGCGCGGTATCGATACCGAAAAAGCGGTGTCGATGATCGTCAACGGCTTCTGCAAGGAAGTCTTCAAGGAGCTGCCGATGGAGTTTGCCGTGGAAGCCGGCAAATTGCTGGAAGTGAGCCTCGAGGGTTCGGTGGGCTGATCCCGAACCGATTGCCGGGCCTTCCGGCCCAACCTGATTCAAAGCGGAGACGAATTCCGGATGTTGTCTATCAAAGACCTGCACGCTCGCATTGCCGCCGAGGACAAGGCGATCCTCAAGGGCCTCAGTCTGGACGTGAAGCCCGGCGAGATTCACGCCATCATGGGGCCGAATGGCTCGGGCAAGAGCACTCTCGGCCATGTGCTCGCCGGCCGCGATGGCTATGACGTGACCGACGGCAGCGTGTCGTTCCACGGCCAGGACCTGCTCGACATGGAGACCGAGGAGCGCGCCCGTGCCGGCCTGTTTCTGGCCTTCCAGTACCCGGTGGAAATTCCCGGTGTGAGCAACATGGAGTTTCTCAAGGCCTCTGTCGACGCGGTGCGCGAACACCGTGGCGAGGAGGCCATGGATTCGGTGTCCTTCCTCAAGCAGGCTCGCGAGGCGTGCAAGGCGGTCAAGCTGGACCAGTCCTTCCTCAAGCGCGGTGTCAACGAAGGTTTTTCCGGCGGCGAGAAAAAGCGCAACGAGATCATGCAGATGATGCTGCTGCAACCGTCGCTGGCAATTCTCGACGAGACCGATTCGGGCCTCGATATCGATGCGCTGCAGGTGGTGGCCGATGGCGTAAACGCCCTGCGCAGCCCGGAGCGCTCCTTCATTCTCGTGACCCACTACCAGCGGCTGCTGGATTACATCGAGCCCGATTTTGTACACGTGTTGGCGGGCGGTCGCATCGTCAAGTCCGGCGACAAGTCGCTGGCGCTGGAGCTGGAGGCGAAAGGCTACGGCTGGCTGGAGGGTGAGGTCGCCTGATGTCCGATTTTCTGCAACAGGCCCTGCGGCTGGAACCCGAACATTCGCCCGACTGGCTGGAGCCGCTGCGCGGTGCTGCCCGCGAGCAGGGCAGTGCGCTCAGCCTGCCGGACCGGCGCGTCGAGGACTGGAAGTACACCAGCCTGCGCGCGCTGGAGGAGGGCCGCTACCTGGCCCATCCCCAGAGCGGTCCGGTGGATGCCGACCTCAGGGAGCGCTGTGCCATCGATGACCTGGACGCCCATACCCTGGTGTTCGTCAACGGTCTGTTCAATGCCGCACTCTCCGACGACGGAGCGCTGCCGGACGGCTGCACGCTGGTGCCTTTCAGTCAGGCGAGCGCGGCCGAGGCCAACGCCATTCGCACCCATCTGGGCAGTGTGGCCGGCGCGACCGGCCACTCCGGCAGCGCCGCCGCCCGGCCGGTGTCGCGCCCCTTCGTGGCGCTCAACGACAGCTGGCTGGCCGAAGGTGTCTTCCTGCGGGTGGCGCGCAATGTCCGGGTCGCCCGGCCGCTGCATCTCGTCTGGCTGACCACCGCCCAACAGCAGTCCTTCAGCGTCGCACAGCGCGTACTGGTGGTGCTGGAGGAGGGCAGCGAGGCCACCGTGCTGGAGCACTTTGCCAGCAGCGAAGCGCCCCAGAATGCGTTCACCAACGGTGTCACCGAGCTGGTGGTGGGTGCCAATGCCTGCCTCAACCACTACCGCTTGCATCTCGAGCAGTCGGATGCCCTGCACATCGGTGCGGTGCACGCCCGCCTGGATCGGGACGCCCGTCTCAACGGTTTCCACATGGCCCTGGGCAGCCCGCTCAAGCGCATCGACCTGGTGGTGCACCACGCCGGCGAGGGGGCGCACAGCGAACTCAACGGCGTGTACCTGCCCCGCAACGAGGAGCTGGTGGACTATCACACCACCCTGGAGCACGAGGTGCCCCACACCTCCAGCGAAGAGACCTTCCGCGGCATCGTGTCCGACAGGGCGCGCGCCGTGTTCAACGGTCGCATCCATATTCACCGCGACGCCCAGAAAACCAGTGCGCACCTGAGCAATCGCAACCTGCTGACCAGCAATACGGCCGAGGTCGACACCAAGCCCGAGCTGGAGATCTATGCCGACG
>JBJHAZ010000038.1:0-11842 GCA_050485225.1 Gammaproteobacteria bacterium | reverse complement strand
GTTTGGTGCGGGGGGGGGGGGGTGCCCGCGGGGCTGGGGGGGGGCGCTCCCCGGGGCCGGCCCCCCCCGCTGCCCGAGTATTTCGACAGCAACCTGCTGGCGCTGTTGTTCGAGCCCTTCGAGGAAGGCGCGCGCCTGCGGGTTCTCGACCTCGGGCCGGGCTCGCCACGCACGGTGGCCTTCCTGTCCCGGTACTCCTGTCGCCTGCACTGCGCCGACCTGTATGACGAGCCGGAGCTGCTGGGCGCCTGCGAGCCCGAGCAGGAGACCGAGCGCGTGCGACGGCTGCGCGGGGCACTCGGCATCACCGATGGCGTGACCTTCGATGTGTGCCTGTTCTGGGACCTGCTGCGGTTCATACACCCCGACGCCTTGCGCATGCTGGGGCTTGCGCTGGCGCCCGCCGTAGGACCGCGAACCCTGGCTCACGGCTTTCTCTATCACGGACGCGCCCAGTCGGGGCAGCAGGCCTGGCCGGCGCGGGCATTTGGCCTCGAGTCACCACAACGAGCCAGCCAGCGGATTTTCGGCTCCGGGCGGCTGACTCCCGGCAACCTGCCCCAGCGGCAGGTGCTCGAACTGCTCGGCGGTTTTGCGGTGGACAAGAGTCGCCTGTTGCAGGGCGGCCTGCTGGAAGTGGTGCTGGAGGGCGAGCCCGCCTGACGGTGCTCGGCTTGCATTACGCAGGCCCCTTGTCCATAATGCCGACCCTTCAATGGTGGCCCCTTTCGGTCCCCTCGCAACGATGAGTCGTGAACCCCGCCAGGCCCGGAAGGGAGCAACGGTAGCGGCAAAGTCGTGTGCCGGGGTGCGGCTGATTGGGGACACCACCCTAATTCCCCGATTCGTTTCCCCCGTCCTCCGCCAGCCGATATAATCGGGCGCTTCACTTCCTCGCGGCGGAGTTTTCATGAGCTATCAGGTACTGGCCCGCAAATGGCGGCCGCGCACCTTTGCCGAGCTGGTGGGGCAGGAGCATGTGCTGCGCGCACTGGTCAATGCCCTCGACAATGACCGCCTGCACCACGCCTATCTGTTTACCGGTACCCGAGGGGTCGGCAAGACCACCATCGCCCGTATTCTGGCCAAGAGCCTCAACTGTGAACGGGGTATCTCCGCTACGCCCTGTGGCGAATGTTCCGCCTGCGTGGAGATCGGTGAAGGCCGTTTTGTCGACCTGATCGAGGTGGACGCCGCGTCGCGCACCAAAGTGGAAGACACGCGGGAGCTGCTGGAAAACGTCCAATACCGCCCCACCCGAGGCCGCTACAAGGTGTACCTGATCGATGAGGTGCACATGCTCTCCGGCCACAGCTTCAATGCGCTGCTGAAAACCCTCGAGGAGCCGCCGCCGCACGTCAAGTTCCTGCTGGCCACCACCGATCCCCAGCGCCTGCCGGTCACCATCCTGTCCCGCTGTCTGCAGTTCAATCTCAAGCACCTCGGTGTGGAGCGCATCAGCCAGCATCTCTCCTACGTGTTGGGTGCGGAGAACGTGCCCTACGAGGAGGCGGCCCTGCGTGCGCTGGCGCGGGCGGCCGATGGCAGTATGCGCGATGCCCTGAGCCTCACCGATCAGGCCATTGCTCACGGCGGCGGGCAGGTTACCGAGACGGAAGTGGATGCCATGCTGGGCACCATCAACCGCCGCGAGGTGCAGGAGCTGTGTCGGACCATTGCGGCCGGCGACGCGCCGGCCACGCTGGCGCTGGTGGCGCGCATGGCGGAGTTTTCCCCGGATTATGGCCAGGCGCTGGGCGAGATGCTCGCCACCTGGCATCGGGTGGCCATCGCCCAGCAGGTGCCCGAGGCCGTGGACAACAGCCTCGGCGACCACGAGCTGGTGAAGGAGTTGGCCGGTCTGCTGTCGCCGGAGGATGTGCAGTTGCTGTACCAGATCGGTTTGCTGGGGCGCCGCGATCTGCCGCTGGCGGCCGACCCCCGCAGTGGCTTCGAGATGGTGCTGCTGCGCCAGCTGGCCTTCCAGCCGGTGGGCGTGACACCGCCGGCGGGTCCGCCTCCCGGTGGCGAGAAGCGGTCGGATGTGGTCGCGCCGGCGGCGGTGCAGAACACGGCGGTTGACGCTGCCCCGGCTTCGCCGGATGGGGCAACGAGTGCCGCGATTAGCCGGGGAGAGGCGCCAGCCGCCCCCGCACCCGTAAGGCACTTGAGTCCCGTTGCGCCCGCAAGTGCCGCAAGTACTGTAAAGAAGGCGCCGCCCGAGCCGGATGCCGGTGATCCGGGCCCGGATCGCGACAGTGAGGAAGCCTATTTCAGCGGCAATAACGAAACGATGGCCGGTGCCGAGGGCGGAGCGACCGTGCTCGACAGCGAGTCCGAGGAGCGCCCGGTCATGGCAACGGCAGCCGGGGACGCCGCCCCAATGGCAGGGACGCAGGACCGGGAGCTGGGCGAGCCGGTCGTCTTGCCGGCCTCGTCCTCGTCCCCCACCGAGTCTGTGGGGGGCGACGCTCCGAATGCCACCGAGGACCCCTGGCTCGACCTGTATCCGCAGCTGCCGCTGGGTGGCAATCTGCAGAACACGGCGTCGAATCTGGCGCTGGAACGGCGCGAGGGCAAGGTCTGGCACTTTATCATCGACAGGGAGCACAGTGCCTTGTTCGAGGGAGAGCATCAGCAGCGGCTGGCCGAAGTGCTGCAACAGCAGCTGGGTGCGCCCCAGGAAGTGGTCATCAGCCCCGGAGAGCCGGCGACCGAAACCCCGGCGCGGCGTGCCGGCCGCATTCGCGCCGAGCGTCAGCGCGCGGCGGTGGCCACCCTGCGTCAGGACCCACTGGTGGCAGAACTGCTGGCCCGTTTCAGCGGCGAACTGCTGGAAGAGACGGTGGTACCCCGGCAGCAATAGCCGGGGCCCCGCGCCGGTCGGGCCTCAGCGATAGCTGTCCATGGGCGGGCAGCTGCAGACCAGATTGCGATCCCCGTAGACATTGTCGATGCGATTGACGTAGGGCCACACCTTGTGGGTCTTCAGCCAGGGCGCGGGCCGTGCCGCCTGTTCGCGGCTGTAGGGGTGCTGCCAGTCGTCGGCCAGCACGTCGCTCTGGGTGTGGGGGGCATTCTTCAGCGGGTTGTCATCGGCGGGCCATTCGCCGGCCTCCACGCGTTCGATTTCCTCGCGAATGATCAGCATCGCCTCGATAAAGCGGTCCAGCTCCTCGCGGGACTCGCTCTCGGTGGGTTCGATCATCAGGGTGCCGGCAACCGGGAAGGACATGGTCGGCGCATGAAATCCGAAGTCCATCAGTCGCTTGGCGATATCTTCTTCAGAGATACCTGAAGTTTCTTTGAGTCCCCGAAGGTCGATCAGGCACTCGTGGGCCACCAGACCATCCCGGCCGCTGTACAGGATCGGGTAGGCCGGCGCCAGCCGCCGTGCGATGTAGTTGGCGTTGAGGATCGCCACCTGGGTGGCGCGGCGCAGCCCGGCGGCACCCATCATGCGGATGTACATCCATGAGATCGGCAGGATACTGGCGCTGCCGTGGGCCGCGGCGGAAATCACCAGGTTGTTGTTGACACCGGCAATGGGGGTGACCGAGTGGCCCGGCATGAAGGGCGCCAGGTGGCTGCGCACGCCGATGGGCCCCATGCCGGGGCCGCCGCCTCCGTGGGGGATGCAGAAGGTCTTGTGCAGGTTGAGGTGCGACACGTCGCCACCAAAGCGGCCCGGCTCGGCCACACCGACCAGCGCATTCATGTTGGCGCCGTCGATGTAGACCTGGCCGCCGTGGCGGTGCACCAGGTCGCAGATCTCGCGGATACCCTCCTCGAACACCCCGTGGGTGGACGGGTAGGTCACCATCAGCGCGGCCAGCTGCTCGGCATACTGCTCGACCTTGCGCGCGAGGTCGTCGATGTCCACGTTGCCCTTGCTGTCGCACTCCACCAGCACCACCTGCATGCCGGCCATCTGGGCGCTGGCGGGGTTGGTGCCGTGGGCGGAGGCGGGGATCAGGCAGACCGTGCGCTGGTGATCGCCGCGGCTCTGGTGGTAGCGCAGGATGGCGAGCAGACCGGCGTACTCGCCCTGCGAGCCGGCGTTGGGTTGCAGGCTGATGGCGTCATACCCGGTGCACACCGCCAGCCACTGTTGCAGGTCCTCGAACAGTTGCCGGTAACCCTCGGCCTGGTCGGCCGGTGCAAAGGGGTGCAGGTTGGCAAACTCGGGCCAGGTGACGGGGATCATCTCCGCGGTGGCATTGAGCTTCATGGTGCAGGAGCCCAGCGGGATCATCGAGTGGTTCAGGGCGACGTCCCTGGACTCGAGCCGCTTGAGGTAGCGCAGCATTTCCGTCTCGCTGTGGAAACGGTTGAAAATCGGGTGCTCCAGGTAGCTGCTGCTGCGGGCCAGTTCGGCCGGGATGCCCGAGCGGGCTTCGCCGGCGGAGGTGGGGGCGGCAAACAGTTCCAGCAGTTCGGCCACCAGCGCGTCGTCGCTGCATTCATCCAGGCTCAGGGCGATGCAGTCCTCGTCGACCGGTCGCAGGTTGATCCGGCGGGCGCGTGCCGCCTGCAGCCATTCGGCCTGACGGTCGCCGACACGGATGCAGAGGGTGTCGAACCAGCTGTCGTGTACCAGCTCGAACCCGCCGGCGCGCAGGCCGGCGGCCAGGGTGCTGGTGTGGTCATGGATGCGGGTGGCGATGGCGCGCAGGCCCTGGGGGCCGTGGTAGATCGCGTAGAAGGCGGACATCAGCGCCAGCAGTACCTGGGAGGTACAGATGTTGGAGTTCGCTTTCTCGCGACGGATGTGCTGCTCGCGGGTCTGCATCGCCATGCGCAGGGCGGTGGCACCGCTGCTGTCGACGGATACGCCGATGATGCGCCCCGGCGCAGCGCGCTTGTATTCGTCGCGGAAGGCAAAAAAGGCTGCGTGGGGGCCGCCGTAACCCATGGGCACCCCAAAGCGCTGGTTGCTGCCGACCACCACATCGGCACCCAGCTCGCCCGGGGCGGTGAGCAGCAGCAGGCTCATCAGGTCGGCGGCGACCACCGCCAGGGCACCTTTCTGGTGAACCTGCTCGATGATGGGCGCCAGGTCGCGGATGACACCGGTACTGCCCGGGTACTGCAGCAGGGCACCGAAAACATCCAGCTCCGCCAGGTCGGTCAGCGGATCGCCCACCACGATGTCGAAACCGAAGAACTCGGCGCGGGTGCGGATCACCGCCAACGTCTGCGGATGGCACTCGGCGTCCACAAAGAAGGTCTCACTGCGGTTCTTGCGCAGCTGGCGCTTGCACATGGCCATGGCTTCTGCCGCCGCGGTGGCCTCGTCGAGCATGGAGGCGTTGGCCAGCGCCATGCCGGTGAGGTCGCACACCATCTGCTGGAAGTTGAGCAGGCCCTCGAGCCGGCCCTGGGCAATCTCGGGCTGGTAGGGGGTATAGGCGGTGTACCAGCCCGGATTTTCCAGCACGTTGCGCTGGATGACCGCGGGAACCCGGGTGTTGTAATAGCCCATGCCGATCAGCGAGCGAAACAGCCGGTTGCGCTGCGCCAGTTCACGCAGCTCGGCCAGGGCCTGGTGTTCGTCGAGGCCGTCGTCCAGCGTCAGGGCGTCGGACTTGAGAATGGCGGGCGGGATCACCGCCTCCGTGAGCTTGTCGAGGGAACTGTAGCCAAGCTCGGCCAGCATGCTGGCGATATCCTGGGCGCTGGGGCCAATATGACGGCTGACAAAGGGCGAAAGAGGCATGGGCAGGTGTTCCGGTACCGGGATGACGGGGGGCAGGGGCGGCAATGGTAGCAATGCCGCCGGGTGCCAGCAATCTACCTGGATGGCAACCCGGATGGCGCGCGGTCGGAAGTTCATTGAGATTGGTGCAGGATGGGTAATAATGTGGGTGGTTCGGTGATGTTTCGGAGCCTGCAGCCGCGATTGAACACCGGAGGCAGCTCGAAATGTCCCGCTTTACAAGGATCAGTAATCATGTCGGACAGGCACAACCCGTTTCTCAGCCGCGCCAACCTGGTGCGTATCCCGGCCTCCCAGGTGAGGATCGGCATGTTTGTGGCTGAGTTGGACCGTCCATGGCTGGGCACGCCGTTTCTGCTCCAGGGCTTCCTGGTGCGCGAGATGGCTGAAATACGCAAGCTGCAGGAGTTGTGTAAATACGTCTACATCGAGCAGGAAGGGCGTGACCTGAGTCGCCGCGACCCCTTCAAGCCTCTGCCGGCGATGGCGGGTCGCACCGGTTCCCAGAAAAATCCCGATGCGCCCAATGTGCCATCACAGCCGCCTTCGTCGCAGCGCGCGGCTCCTCGCCCGCCGGTCAATCCGGTATTGGGCGAACTGTCACGGCGGTCGGAGCACGCCGTAACCCGCACCCTGCATCAGGAATACCCCGAGGCCAGGGTTCATTACGCCAGTGCCAAGCAAGGGGTCAAGCAGGTGCTGGAGCAGGCCCGCTTCGGCAGCCTGATCGACCAGGAGTCGGTGCGGGAAACCGTGGTTCAGCTCACTGACAGTGTGCTGCGCAATCCCGACGCCCTGTTGTGGATGACCCGTATCAAGCATATGCACGAGTACACCGCTGAGCACTGCCTCAATGTGTGTGTGCTCGCCATCGCCTTCGGCCGGCACCTGCGGTTGCCGCAGCAAGAGATCGTGCGCCTGGGCATGTGCGGCCTGCTGCACGATGTGGGCAAGATGCGGGTGCCCGACGAGATCCTCAACAAGCCCGAACGGCTGACCCCCGAAGAGTATGGCGTCATGCAGCAGCATCCCGTCCACGGGCGCGACCTGTTGCATCAGGGCAAGACCCACTACCAGTGGTTGCTGGATACGGTGCTGGCCCACCATGAGCGGCCTGACGGCCAGGGCTATCCCAATGCATTGCCGCTCGAGCGCATATCCGTCACCACGCGCATCGTGAGCATTGTCGATGCCTTTGATGCCATGACCAGTGAACGGTGTTATTCTGCCGCCCGCTCCAATCTGGAGGCGCTCAAGGAGATCTATCGGCAGCGCGACAAGCAGTTCGACGGCGAGCTGGCGCTCGAGTTCATCCGCCTGGTGGGACCCTACCCGCCGGGCACCCTGGTGGAGTTGCGCAATGGCTATCTCGGTATCGTGCTGGATTCCGAGATCAGGGCGCGCCATCTGCCTCGGGTCAAGCTGGTGCGCACACCCGGCAACGAGCCCATGGAGCCGCGCATCGTGGACCTTCGTACCATCGAGAAGGGCGCGCTGGACGCGGGCCACTTCATTGCCAACGTATTGAAGAACGGAGATCGGGGCCTGGATCTGGAGAGCGCCTCGGTACAGGAAATGATGACCGGTAGCGGTATTGCCGGAAGGGACTCTGCGCAGCTCGGTGCCACCATGCTTGCCCCTGAAGGGGGCCGGAAGGAGTGACAGGAGCCGGATGAGCCAACAGAACAAGCCCTCGAACGACAGCGCCCGTCGGGTTCGCATCGCCACCAGCCAGCTGCAGTTGGGCATGTACGTTGCCGAGCTGGATCGACCGTGGCTGGGCACGCCTTTTCTTGTCCAGGGTTTCGTGGTCGACAGCACCGAGCAGCTGCAGCAGCTGCGCGAACTGTGTCAGCACGTCTATATCGACCCCAGAGCCAGTCAGCTGGAGTCCGGCCATGCCGCGCCAACCCAGCATCTCCTCACCCATCGCGCCGACAACGACGTCCGAGAGACGGTGGTACCGCGTGCTCCCGTAAACGCTCCGGATGCACCGGCTGTCACCGCCCGCGAGTACGAGAAGTACTTCAGCTATCCCAACACCATTCACGAGGAGTTTTCCCGGGCGCGGGATCTCCACCAGCTGGCTTGTCAGCTGGTGGAGCAGGTGCAGAGTCAGGCGCGGCGCGGGCTGGCCATGGACCTGAAACCGTTGCGGCGGCTTACCACCGCCATCGACGTGAGCCTGTCCCACAACGGGGATGCGCTGATGTGGATGACCCGCATCAAGCACCCGGCCCGTTACCACATCGAGCATGCGGTGAACTGCTGCATCCTCGCCATGGCCTTCGGCAAGATGCTGCAGATGAGCGAGCTGGAAGTGGGCAAGCTGGGCGTGTGCGGCCTGCTGTTCGACATCGGCAAGATGCGGTTGCCGCCGGAGCTGCTCGACAAGCCCGGCCGCTACAGCGAGAGCGAGCGGGTCGCCATGCGCAGGCACATCGAGCTGGGCGAGGAGCTGCTGAGACACAGCGACTTTCCCTTTCGCTTTCTGCTCGATGTGGTGCGCAATCACCACATGCAGCCGGATGGCGAGGGCTACCCGGAGACCATCGGCGATATCGGCATGACCCGCTTTGCGCGCATTATCGCCATCGTCGATGCCTACGACGCCATGAGCAGCGATCGCTGCTATGCGCAGGCGCGCACCAATGCCGATGCCCTGAAGGAGCTGTACGCCCGTGGCGGTCGCCAGTTCGACCGCGCGTTGAGTCAGGCCTTCATGCAACTGGTGGGGCCCTATCCCGCCGGGACCATCGTGCAGCTGCACAATGGCCTGTGCGGTGTCACCATCGGCGGCAGCTATCGGTCGCGCCACCTGCCGCGCGTGGTGCTGCTGCGGGATGACAAGGGCGCTTCCATCAAGCCCCGGGTGGTCGACCTGACACGCATCGAGAGCGGCGACCTGTCTCGGGATCACCTGATCTGCGCCGTTCTGAAAAATCGCCACTACGGGGTCGATCTGGAGGATCCGTTCATCGTGGCGATGATGAATCGCGCGGTCCCCGAGATGATGGACGAGGGGTCGGGCGGCCACCCGGGCTAGCCCCGGTCATCCGGGTTCGTAGTCGATGGCGGTGATATACAGGGTGCGCTCGCCCTCGGGCGTGCGAACCGTGATCTCATCGTCCAGGCGCTTGCCCAGCAGGGCCCGCGCCAGTGGCGCATCCATGCTGATGGTGCCGCGAGCCGGGTCGAACTCGTCCGGCCCCACGATCCGCCAGCATTCGATGTCACCCGTTTCGTTCTCCAGCTCGACCCGGGCTCCAAAGTAGACTCGCTCGCGATCGGCCGGCGTGTCGCTGATCACCTTGAGGACTTCCAGGCGTTTGCTCAGGTATCGCACCCGCCGGTCGATTTCTGCCAGTCGGCGCTTGCCGTAGATGTAATCGCCGTTTTCCGAACGATCACCGTTCTTGGCCGCCTCATGGACGATGCCGGTGACTTTGGGCCGCTCCACTTCCCACAGATGCTTGAGTTCGGCACGCAGAACCGCCGCACCGGCGGCCGTAATGTAGGGCGAGCCGTGTCGTCGCGGTGGTCGATAGCGTCCCATGGCTCGCGTTACCGGTTATGAATCGTGAGGTCGACCGGGGCACCGGCGGGTGCGAAGTCGAACACCTGGCCGTAGAAGGCCAGCTCGCTTTCCAGCACGGTGCGCACATTGGCGGCGCGCCGAAAGCCGTGGCCTTCCTCGGGAATGGGCAGATAGGCCACCGGCGTGCCGTTGCGGCGCAACCGGGCCACCATGGCCTCGGCCTGGTCGGGCGGTACCACCCTGTCCTCGAGCCCCTGGAAGAAAATCACCGGACAGCGGATGTTCTCGCTGTGGTGAATCGGGGAGCGGCGCCGATACAGGTCACGGGCCTCCGGGTAGGGGCCGACCAGCGAGTCCAGGTAGCGGGCCTCGAACTTGTGGGTGTCGCGGGCCAGGGTTTCCAGATCGCCGATGCCATACAGGCTGGCGCCGGCGCTGAATACGTTGCGGAAGGTGAGGGCGCTGAGTACGGTGAAGCCACCGGCGCTGCTGCCACGCACAATCAGGCGCGCCGGGTCGGCCAGGTGCTGGGCCACCAGATGCTGTGCACCGGCACACAGGTCGTCCACGTCGGCTTCGCCCCAGCGGCCGTTGAGTGCCTGGCGGTAGCGGCGGCCGAACCCGGTACTGCCGCGATAGTTGACGTCCAGCACGGCAAACCCCCGCGAGGTCCAGAACTGGATCTTGAAGTTGAGGGCGGTGGCGGTGGCCCCGGTGGGGCCTCCGTGGCCGATGACCATCAGCGGAGGCAGCTCCCCTGCGGGGAGTTCGCAGTCCGGATTGGCGGGCGCGTAGTAGAGTGCGTGCACCCGGGTGTCGGCATCGTTGCCGGCAGGAAAGTACAGCGATGCGGGGTGCGAGATCCACTGGCCGTCCACCGGCAGGGGGTCGGGGCTGCGGACCGGCTCGGCGGTTGTACCCTGCCACCGGTACAGCCCCGCGGCCCGGTCCGCTGCGGCGCCCACGGCGAGGAAGCCGTCTGCAGTGGGCGCGAGGCCATGCCACTGGGTGCAATCCGTATTCAGAAGCGTCCAGTCGCCGTCGCCGCTCTGCAGGTTCAGTCGGCCGAGTGACCACAGCCCGTCACGGGTGAAAGCGGCGTGGAGGTAGCCGTCGCCGCTGATGGCCAGAGTCGACATGCCCAGCGTCCAGAGCGGGGTTGCAAACTCGGCGGCCATCGGCAGCAGGGCGCGGGTTTCGTCGCCCTGGGTGTCGCAGCAGTACAGGTTCCACCAGTTGCTGCGGTCGGTTACGAAGATCAGCTCGCGGGCGCTGGCCCATTCGGGCTGGAATACCGACTCGCGCTGGTGCCCGGCGAGCCGTCTGGGGCGCGTCGGATGACCTTCCTTGTTCAGGAAGGCGCACCACAGCTCGCTGTGGTCCCAGGGCATGTGAGGATGCTGCCAGGTGATCCAGGCCAGCTGGTTGCCATCGGGGCTGAGGCGCGGAAAGGCGTAGAAATCGCTGCCCGACACCAGCTCGGTGATGGCGTGACTGCCATCCAGGTCCACCGCCACCAGCGCGGCGGCTGGCTCCTGCTCCGGGCGCAGCTGCTCGCGCACCGCGAGCAGGCGCCGACGCCGGCTGTCGACGGTCAGCTCGGCGTAGCGATCGCCGGTGTCGGGTGTGAGAGGTTCGGGTTGCGGACTGGCGCCGTCCAGCCCAAGGCGCCAGATGCGCTGGTCGTCCTCCAGGCAGAAGTACAGGGTGCGATCGTGAATGCAGTAGGGACGGCCGCCGTATTCGTGGATACGCGACCGGGCGCTGAGTGGTCGGGGCAGCAGGTCGCGGGTCTGCCCGCGGGCGTTGCGTTCGACGATCACGCCGCGCCCGTTCTCGGCGGGTCGGTTTTCGAGCCAGTACAGGCAGTCGCCCTGGGCGATGGGGTAGTCGATTGCCGGCGAGGCGCTCGTCACCAGATCGGGGGTGATGGCCGACGGCCAGGTGCCCGCCGGCAGCGGACGGGGGGTGGTGGTGCTCAAATCAGCCTCCAGCGAGTTTTACGGTGTAGCCCAGGCGCTGCAGCTCGTCGCGCAGTCGTTCGCGGTGATCGCCCTGGATCTCGATGACGCTGTCCTTGATGGCGCCTCCCGTGCCGCACAGTTGCTTCAGGCGGCTCGCCAGGGCCTTGAGTTCGCCGCTGTCCAGCGGCACGCCGCTCACCGTGGTGACGCCCTTGCCCTTGCGGCCCTTGGTTTCGCGGCGGATGCGCACCGTGCCATCGCCCGCAGGGGCGGCGGTGGCCGGGCCGGTCGCTTCCCGGATACGGCCGGTTTCGGTGGAATAGACGAGTCTGGAGTCGCGTGCCATGGGTGATCTGCCTCGGTTGAGAGCTGCTGACTTTACCGTATCCATGGCCACTTTCAACAATCAAGCCGGGGTCGGGAAACCCGGGGTTCAGGCGGTCCGGGTTGAGTTGACCGGGTGCGTCCCATAAGATTCCCGCTGACCTTTCATGTTTTTCGGACAGAAAAATAGATGGAAAAATCACGGAGTTGGCGCGACCTTGCAACGGGGCTGGCATTCTGGTGGCTGTCTCTCGCCGCGCTGTGGTGGCTACTGGCCGGCGGCGCGGAGGGCTGGCT
>JBJHAZ010000037.1:0-11955 GCA_050485225.1 Gammaproteobacteria bacterium | reverse complement strand
GGGCGGTTACAGACCGTGCCCTGGCGCAAGCCGAGCGCCGGAGTGTGCGCTTCTACTCCCTGAGCGCCGCCATCATGGCCTGTCGCAACGACTACTACGATCACCTGGAACAAACCCAGCGGGGCGATCTCGACATTACCCGCTGGCTGGCCTGGTTTGTGGACACGCTGGAACACGCATTGCAGCAGGCACTGCTGCGGGTAGACCGGGTGTTGGAGAAAACCCGGTTCTGGCAGCGCCATGCCACCACCATACTGAACGAGCGGCAGGTGAAAGTACTGAACCGCCTGCTGGACACCGCGGGAGAGGGGTTCGAGCACGGCATCAATGCGAGCAAGTACCAGTCACTGGCCGGCGTGAGCAAGGCCACCGCAACCCGGGATCTCGGGGAGCTGGTAGAGAATGGCTGTCTGGAACGGCTGCCAGGCGGCGGAAGAAGCACCCGCTACCGGGTGCGGTTTTAACGCAACGACAAGGAAATGTCATGACGGAACAACAGGTACGAATCTTCACCTCGACCGACGGCCAGGCGCAGCTGGAAGTGGCGCTGGAGCAGGAAACGGTCTGGCTGAGCCAGGCCCAGATGGGCCAGCTCTTCGATACCAGCCCTGAGAACGTGCTGATGCACCTGCAAAACATTTTCAAAGACAATGAATTGGAGGAGCCGGCAACTGCCAAGGAATTCTTAGTAGTTCGCCAGGAGGGCAAACGCCAGGTTCGTCGGCGCATCAAACACTACAACCTGGATGCCATCATTTCAGTGGGCTACCGGGTCAGCTCCAGACAGCGCACCGTGGGCAATGCTCCGTCATGATTGAGATCGATTCAGTAAAGGACATCACAGCACTCAAAGAGAGTGTCGACGTAGAATGCAAACTGGCGGCCGGACAGGATGGCAAAGGTAAGCTGCCAAAGGACTTCTGGGAAACCTACAGCGCCTTCGCCAATACCTACGGCGGCGATATTTTTCTCGGAATTCGGGAGCGCTCATTGGGGAAGTTTGAGCTATCCGGTATCGAGAACCCCAATAAGGTAATCGATGAACTGTGGACCGGCCTGAACAACCCACAGAAGGTCAGCTCCTGCCTCCTGCGTGACCGCTGGGTGAACGTACTGGAAGTCGAAGGTCACTCAATCATTCATATCCATGTGCCTCAGGCAACCCGCAAGCAACGACCGGTATACATCAAAGGTAACCCTCTGCTCGGCACCTATAAACGTTTTAACAGTAGCGACCAGCTGCAGAGTGAGGAATCCGTCCGCAGGATGCTGGCTGAGCAGGTGGAAGACACCCGCGACGGTGAGATATTGCAGGGTTATGGGCTGGATGACCTGGACATGGACAGCTTTAACCAGTACCGCCAGATGTACATTAACCGACAGCCCGACCACCCATGGAACCAGCTGGATGCACAGGAGTTCTTGTATCGCATCGGTGGCTGGCGCAGGGATCGCGAAACCGGACGCTCCGGGCTGACACGGGCTGGCCTGCTGATGTTTGGCCACTTGGCCGCAATCAAAGAAGCCTTTCCCAACTACATGCTCGATTACCAGGAGCGGCCCGAGCCAAAAGTGGAACTTCGCTGGGTTGATCGCTTGACGCTGGACGGATCGTGGTCGGGTAACGTGTTCGATTTTTACCGGCGAGTGATACGCAAGCTGACGACAGAACTGAAAATCCCATTCCTGCTTGAGGGAGATCAACGACAGGATGACACCTCGGTACACAAGGCACTACGGGAAGCACTGGTCAATACGCTGGTTCATGCTGACTTCTCGGGCCGGGCCTCGATACTGGTTGTCAAACGACCGGATATGTTCGGCTTCAGAAACCCGGGGCTGATGCGGGTTCCGGTTGACCTCGCTTTGGAGGGTGGGAACAGCGACTGCCGTAACCGGCTGCTACAGGACATGTTCCGCTATCTCGGCCTTGGTGAAAATGCGGGGTCAGGACTACCCAGGATATTCCAGGGCTGGGCCAGCCAGCATTGGCGGCAGCCCGTTCTTCGTGAAAGACATGCGCCGAGTGACCAGACCCTGCTGGAACTCCATATGTTAAGCCTGGTACCGGAAAAGGTTCTGGAAGACCTGAAGCAGTCGCTTGGGGATGAGGCATTTTCACAGCTAACAGACCATGAACGCCTCGTGTTAATCACGGCCAGAATCGAGACCACCGTAGATCACAGCAGGATGATGTCGATATTGGATATCCACCCCCGTGATCTGACGACACTTTTTTCCGGACTCGTGGACAAAGCGCTGATTGAGCGAGACGGATCTGGCCGTGGGTCCGTGTATTTTCTACCAGACGCACGGGATAGGGACTTATCGAGGGAAATCGACGGAGACGGAACTTCAAACCCAGCAGCGCCGGAGTCGAGGTCCGGACCTTTGGAGGGTAGGTCCGGACCTTTGGAGGGCAGGTCCGGACTTTTGGCGGAGCTGCGGGACCTTGCCCGACCCATTGCAGAAAGCGGAAAGGCGCCAAAACCAGACGTAGAAGCGGTCATACTGGCCCTGTGTGAACGCCAACCGCTTCGCCCTGAAGAGCTGGGGCAGCTGCTCAACCGATCGGCGGATTCTCTACGCAAACGCTATCTCCAGCCACTGGTGAAATCCAGAAAGTTGCGGCTGAAGTACCCAACCAAGCCAAACCACCCGCAGCAGGCCTACATGCGAGGAGACGTTACGCCGTGATGACTGAAGATCAGCTGGAACAACAATGCCTGCAATGGTTCGCCGAAGGTGGCTGGGAGATCGGCCACGGACCGGAGCTGGCACCGGACGGTGAAGCCCCTGAACGGGGCGATTACCGGCAGGTGTTGTTGCTGGCAGATCTTGAGGCCGCGATAAAGCGCATCAACCCTCACCTGCCCCAGAGCGCCGTTGATCAGGCTATTGCCGTAGCCCGCAAACCGGAAAGCCTGGATGTGGTGATCAGCAACCGGGCCTTCCACCGCCTGCTGCTGGAGGGCGTGCCCGTTGAGTACAAACGCGAGGACAAGGTGGTTCATGACCAGGCCTTTCTGGTGGACTTCGGCGACCTGAGCGCCAACCGGTTCCGGGCCATCAACCAGTTCACCCTTGAAGGCTCCAAGCAACTGCGGCGGCCGGATGTGATCTGTTTTATCAACGGCCTGCCCCTGGCGGTGCTGGAACTGAAAAGCCCCGGTGCCGAGAACGTGAACATCTGGGATGCCTACCACCAGATCCAGACCTACAAGGACGAGTGCTCCGATCTGTTCGTCTACAACGAGGCGGCCATCATCAGCGACGGCTACCTGGCCCGGGTAGGCTCCCTCACCGCCAGCCAGGAACGCTACATGCCCTGGCGCACCATCAGGCATGAGGACGACAAGCCGTTGCTGGAGTGGCAGCTGGAGACCATGGTGCGGGGCTTCTTCGACCGGGAGCTGTTCCTGGATTACATCCGCTACTTCGTGATCTTCGAGACGGATGCGGAGAAGCTGATCAAGAAGATTGCCGGCTACCACCAATTTCATGCGGTGCGTGAGGCGGTGCGGGCCACGGTGATCGCGGCGCGACAGACCGAGCGCAAGGATGCCCGCGAGAAGCGCGCCACCTACGGTGACGAGGTTCTGCCGGGCAGCAAGAAGGCCGGCGTGGTGTGGCACACGCAGGGTTCGGGCAAGAGCATCTCCATGTGCTGCTACGCCGGCAAGCTGCTGCAACAGCCGGAGATGAACAACCCGACCCTGATCGTGGTCACCGACCGTAACGACCTGGACGGACAGCTGTTCGCCACCTTCAGCGCAGCCCGGGAATTGTTGAAGCAGGAGCCGGTGCAGGCCGACGACCGGGATACGCTACGACGCCTGCTGTCTGAGCGGGAATCCGGCGGCATCATCTTCACCACGGTGCAGAAGTTCGCCCTGCTGAACGACGAATCCGGCCATCCGATTCTGAACGACCGCCACAACATCGTGGTGATCTCGGACGAAGCCCACCGCAGCCAGTACGGTCTGAAAGCCACCCTCAAGAAAGACGGCAGCTACAAGTTCGGCTACGCGCGCCACATGCGCGATGCCCTGCCCAACGCGTCGTTCATCGGCTTTACCGGCACACCTATTGAAAGCGAAGACAAGGACACCCGGGCGGTGTTCGGCGATTACGTGTCCATCTACGACATTCAGGATGCGGTAGACGACGGCGCGACCGTGCCCATCTTCTACGAATCCCGCCTGGCCAAGCTGGACATCAACCGCGAACAGATCGAGGAGCTGTCCGATCAGGTGGAGGAAGTGGTTGAAGACGACGAAGACGTTGGCAGCCGCGAGAAAACCAAAGGTGAATGGAGCCGGCTGGAAAAGCTGGTCGGTGCCGGCCCGCGCCTGAAGCAGGTGGCGGAAGATCTGGTAAACCACTTTGAAACCCGCTCCAGCACCATCGACGGCAAGGCCATGATTGTGGCCATGAGCCGGGAAATAGCGGTGCACCTGTATAACGAGATTGTCGCCCTGCGCCCGGAGTGGCATGGCGCTCCATTGGGCGAGCCCGCTGATCCCGAGCAGGGCGCCATCAAGGTGGTGATGACCGGCTCGGCGGCTGACCGGGCCCTGCTGCAACCGCACATCCACAACAAGCAGACCAAGAAACGGTTCGAGAAGCGCTTCAAGGACAGCAACGACCCGCTCAGGCTGGTGATCGTGCGGGATATGTGGCTGACCGGTTTCGATGCGCCCTGCTGCCACACCATGTATGTGGACAAGCCCATGAAGGGCCACAACCTGATGCAGGCCATTGCCCGGGTAAACCGCGTGTTCAAGGACAAGCCCGGCGGGCTGGTGGTGGATTACATCGGCATCGCCAATGAACTCAAGCAGGCCCTGAAAACCTATACCGACGCCAAGGGCAAGGGCACGCCCACCCACAGCGCCGAAGAAGCCTACGCCATCCTGCTTGAGAAGCTGGACATCATCCACGGCATGTTTGCGCCCGGGCCCAAGGGCAAAGGCTTTGACTACAGCGGATTCGGGACCGAACCTCACAAGTATCTGGTGCCCACGGCCAACCACGTGCTCAGCCTGGAAGACGGCAAGAAGCGATTTCTGGATACCGTGCTGGCCATGAACAAGGCCTTTTCCCTGTGTGCCACGCTGGATGAGGCCCAGGCGCTGCAGAAGGAGGTAGCGTTTCTGTCGCAGGTGAAGACGGCCATTACCAAGTTCACCAGCGTGGACAGGAAGCTCACCGAGGAAGAGAAAAACACGGCGCTCAAACAGATTCTGGACAACGCGCTGATCTCCGAAGGGGTAACCGACGTCTTCGCCCTGTGCGGCCTGGATAAACCCAACATCGGCCTGCTCTCCGACGAGTTCCTGGAAGATGTTCGACGCATGCCCTACAAGAACTTCGCGGTGGAGCTGCTGGAGAAGCTGCTCAAGGACGACATCAAAGCCAGGACCCGCAACAACGTGGTGCAGGAGAAGAAGTACGCCGACCGCCTGCAGGAGACCCTGCGCAAGTACAACAACCGGGGCATCGAGACGGCGCAGGTGATCGAGGAACTGATCGCCATGGCCAAGCAGTTCCAGGCGGAGATGGAGCGGGACGCCGCCCTCGGCCTGAACCCGGATGAAATCGCCTTCTACGACGCACTGGCGAGCAACGAAAGCGCCGTGCGGGAGCTGGGTGACGAGACACTGAAGAAGATCGCCGTGGAGATCACCGACAAGCTGCGCAAATCCACCACCGTGGACTGGCAGGTGCGCGAGAGCGTGCGGGCCAAGCTGCGGATTCTGGTGCGGCGGACGCTGCAGCGGTACAAGTATCCGCCGGATAAGGCACCGGCGGCAATCGAGCTGATCATGCAGCAGGCCGAGGTACTGTCCAATGGCTGGTCCCTGTCGACGGTAGCCCGTTGATGCCTGCGTCCCACTCACCCAAGGACACCGCCATGCGCCACCCCGACACGCTTCCACCCGGCTTCATGGTGCTGCAGGGCAACCGCCTGGAGGACTTGCGCCGGCTGGTGATGGCGTGGATCGCGGCGCATCCGCTGGATGCCCTCGAGCCCGAGGTGTTTCTGGCGCAAAGCAACGGCATCGCCCAGTGGCTGAAGATGTCCATGGCGGGCAGCCCCGATGCGGACGGCAGCTGGGGCATCGCTTTCGGGGTGGACACCATGCTGCCGGCGCGCTTCCAGTGGCTGGCCTATCGCGCCGTGCTGGAGGCGGCGGAAGGCGGCGGCGCGGTGCCGGAAACCTCGCCCTTCGACAAGCCGCGGCTGCGCTGGCGGTTGATGCAGCTGTTGCAGCAGCCGGACGAGGCGGTGTTTGCGCCGCTGCGCCACTTTCTCGCCGACGACCCGGACCTGCGCAAGCGCTACCAGCTCGCCGAGCGGTTGGCGGATCTGTACGATCAGTACCAGGTGTACCGCGCCGACTGGCTGGCGGCCTGGAGCGAGGGCCGCGATCTGATGGTGGATCCCCAGGGGCGCGAGATTCTGCTGGCGGAGGACCAGCGCTGGCAGGCCCGCCTGTGGCGCGATATCGAGGCTTCGCTGCCCGAGCACCAGCGCCCCGGCCCCCGCGCGGGCATCCACCAGCGCTTTGTGGCTGCGGCCCGGCAGCTGACGCCGGAGACCCTGCCCGCCGCCCTGCCGCGCCGCCTGGTGGTGTTCGGGATTTCCGCCCTGCCCCGGCAGGTGCTGGAGGCGCTGGCGGCCCTGTCGGGCGCCATGCAGATCATGCTGTGCGCCGTGAATCCGTGCCGCCATTACTGGGGCGATATCGTCGAGGAGCGCCACCTGCTGCGCGCCAGCTACCGCCGCCAGCAGCGCCGGGAGGCGATGCCGGAAGTCCTCGCCGAGGACGAGCTGCACCTGCACGCGCACCCGCTGCTGGCGGCCTGGGGCAAGCAGGGGCGCGATTACCTGCACCTGCTGGACGAACACGACGACACCGGCCATTACCAGGCGCTCTTTGCCGGCAACAACCTGCACATCGACCTGTTCGATAACCGGCCCGACACCCGAACCCTGCTCGGCCAGTTGCAGGACGACATTCTCGAACTGCGGCCGCTGCGGGAAAGTCGCCCGCTGTGGCCCGCCGTCGATCCCGACCGGGACGGCTCGCTGATATTCCACGTGGCCCACGGCCCGCAGCGGGAGCTGGAAATCCTGCACGACCAGCTGCTCGACGCCTTTGCCCGCGACCCGGGCCTGACCCCGCGGGACATCATCGTGATGGTGCCGGACATCGCCGTCTTTGCGCCGCACATCCACGCCGTGTTCGGCCAGTTCGATCGCGACGACCCGCGCCGCATCCCGTACCAGGTGGCGGACCAGCCGCGGCGCCACCGCGAGCCCCTGCTGGTGGCGCTGGAGCAGTTGTTGCAGCTGCCGCAACTGCGCTTTCGCGCCAGCGAACTGATGGAACTGCTCGACATCGCCGCGGTGCGCGAGCGCTTCGGCATCGGCGCCGCCGACCTGCCGCTGCTGCAGCGCTGGGTGGCCGGCGCCAATATCCGCTGGGGCATCGACAGCGACCACCGCCGGCAACTCGACCTGCCCGAGCACGGCGACCTGCACACCTGGCGCTTCGGCCTGCGCCGCATGCTGCTCGGTTACGCCGCCGGCGACCACCGGGATGGCCCAGATTGGGCCGGCATCGCCCCCTACGATGAGGTCAGCGGCCTCGACGCCGCCCTCGCCGGGCCGCTGTTCCGGTTTGTGGACACCCTCGACCACCACCGGCGCGCACTGGACGAGCCCGCCACACCGACCGCTTGGGTCGCCCGCCTGCAGGCGCTGCTGGCGGACTGCCTGACCGCCAGCACACCGGAGGAAGAACGCCTGCTGGGCGAGCTGGGCGACGGCCTGCAGGACTGGCTCGATGAATGCGCCGACTCGGCCTTCAACGATCCGCTGCCGCTGGCGGTGGTGCGCGAAAACTGGCTCGCGCGGGTGGACGAGCCACGCCTCAACCAGCGCTTTCTGGGTGGCACCGTCACCTTCGCCACCCTGCTACCGATGCGCGCCATCCCCTTCCGCAAGGTATGCCTGTTGGGCATGAACGACGGCGCCTACCCGCGCCAGACCCAGCGCAACGACTTCGATCTGATGGCGCTGCGCGGCCAGTACCGCCCCGGCGACCGCTCACGGCGAGAGGACGACCGCTACCTGTTTCTGGAAGCGCTGCTGTCGGCGCGGGAATCGCTCTACATCAGCTGGAGCGGACGCCATGTGCGCGACAACAGCGAGAAACCGCCGAGCGTGCTGGTGGCCCAGTTGCGCGACCATCTGGCACAGGGCTGGTCGCTGGCCCCCAATGACATGAGTGACACGCGGGATACCGAGGGCAAAGCCAACAGCGATTCCGGCACGGCGCTGCTGGCAGCGCTGACCACCGAACACCCGCTGCAACCCTTCGGTGAAGCCTATTTTCGTGAGCCGGACGAAGCTGCCGCTGATCCCATCCCGGCGGCGTCCCGCGCCCGGCTGTTCACCTACGCCGACGAGTGGCAGGGCCTCCATGGTCAGCTCACCGCCCGACTGCCACAGGCCAGCCTGCGGGATCACGACGCCCTCCATGAGCCGCTGCCGCCCTGGCAGCCCGAACAGGCCCTGACCCTGAATCTGCTGGCGGACTTCCTGCGCGATCCGGCGGGCCAGTTCTACCGCCAGCGGCTGCGTCTCTTCCCGCCCGGCGAGCAGGCGGTGCACGAGGACGACGAACCCTTCGACCTCAGTCGCGGGCTGGAGCGCTGGCAAAGCGCCGATCTGCTGCTGCAGCCACTGGGCCGCCAACTGGCCCGAGGCGCGGACCTGGACCCGGCGATTGCACTGGCCGCGGCCGCCGAGCGACAGCAGCGCGAGGGCCTGCTGCCACCTCCACCCTTCGGCCCGCTTGCCGCCAACGATCTGATCCAGTCCCTGCAGAGCACGCTGGAAGGCTACCGCGAACAACTGCGCCACTATCCCGACGCGGTGGACCCGCTGCCGGAGGTAGCGCTGTCCACGGAGGTGGACCTCGACGGCACCGCCGTCACCCTCGCGCTGGTGGACACCCTCGACCAACTGCGCCGCGCCGATGATGGCGGCTGGTGCCGGCTGGTACTGCTCACCAGCCGCATCCACAAGGGCTCCAGCTACAATTGGCCGCAACTGCTGCGCCACTGGCCGGCCCACCTGGCCCTGCAACTGCAGCGCCCGCAGTCGCCGTCGCTGCTGGTGAGCGACAGCGACACCCTGCGGCTGCCGGGGCTCGATGCCGACACGGCGGCGCAACATCTTGAAGCGCTGCTGCACGCCTGGCTGCACGCCATGCAGTCCCCCCTGCCCCTCACCGGCGAACTGGCCTGTGCGGCGCTCAACGACGAAGGCACCCTGGATCCGCCCGGCAAGGAGTTCGGCAAGGTGCTCGACCAGCAACTGGAGCGCAGCTGGGCGTTGGCGCGCCAGGCAGAGGACGCGGAGGACGTGCTCGGTCACCCGGATGTGCCCGCCGCCATTGCCCGCCTCTATGGGCCATTGGTCGACCACATCAAATCGCTGCGCCAGCTGGAAGAGGGGGCACCCAATTGATGAACCCGACCCCGGAAAAGGAGAACGCGCAAGCGGCTTACACCTCGCAGGCCAGGCCCCCGGCACTGGCCCTGACCCTGCCGCTGCGCGGTCGCCAGCTGATCGAGGCGAGCGCCGGTACCGGCAAGACCTTTACCATCGCGCTGCTGTATGTGCGGCTGGTGCTCGGGCAACGGGACCCGGGCGGCGCGGCCGACGGCGAGGCGGCGCTGCTGCCGCCCGACATTCTGGTGATGACCTTCACCGAGGCAGCCACCGAGGAACTGCGCAGTCGCATCCGCGAGCGCCTGGTGGAAGCCGCCGCGCTGTTCCGGGTCGAGCCCGATCCCGACTTCGGCAACACGGCCACCGAAAACCCACTGCAGGCCCTGCGCGACGGCTTCCCGCCGGCGCAGTGGCCGCGCCTGGCACGGCGGCTCCAGTTGGCCGCCGAGTGGATGGACGATGCGGCGGTATCCACCATCCACGGCTGGTGCAACCGCATGTTGCACGAGCACGCCTTCGACAGCGCCAACCTGTTTCAGCAGCAGCTGGTCACCGATCTCAAGGACCTGCAGCGCGAAGCCATCCACGATTACTGGCGCACCCGGTTCTATCCCCTCGACACCGCCCGCGCGGCGGCGGTGCGCAGCCAGTACGCCAGCCCCGACGCCCTGCTCGGGGACGTGCGCGATCTGCTGGCCCGGGACGATGCCGTGCTGCACTACCACGGCGAGCCGGTGAGTGGCGATGAGCTGCCCGCCACGCTTGAGCAGATGACCTCCGCCGCTGCGGACCTGGAAGCAGCCGAGGACGAGGCGCGCCGCTGCTACCGCGACAGCGCCGGCGAGGTCCGGCAGTTGCTGATCCACATCCGGCCCAACCTGAACCTCAGAAGCTTTGCCATGGCGCGGGACGACGCCGACTTTGCCCAGTGGCTCGACCGCATCGACGCCTGGAGTCGGGGCGAACCGGCCGACGATGGGCTGCTCAAACTGGGGCGCAGCCGCCTCAAGCTCACCAAAAAAGCAGAGGTGCCCGATCACCCCTTCTTCGACCGGATCGACGACTGGCAGGCACAGGCCGACGCCAGCGAAGGCATCGGCCCGCGCCTGAAAGCCGTGATACGCGCCGATGCGCGGGACTGGGTGCACCACCGCCTGCAGCAGCAACTGCGCGTTCGCGCCGAACTCGGTTTCGACGACCTGCTGCGCCGGCTCGATGCGGCCCTGCACGGCGCCCAGGGTGACACCCTCGCTCAACGCATCCACAGCCAGTTCCCGGTGGCGCTGATCGACGAGTTCCAGGACACCGACCCGCTGCAGTACCGCATCTTCAGCCGCGTCTACGACCGGGACGAGGGCGACACCAGTCTGGTACTGATCGGCGACCCCAAGCAGGCCATCTACAGCTTTCGCGGCGCCGACATTCACACCTACCTCAAGGCCCAGCAGAGCACACCCGAGAACCAGCGCCACAGCCTGGGCACCAACTTCCGCTCCAGCGACGCGATGGTCAAGGCGGTCAATCACCTGTTCATCCAGGCTGAACGCCACTCTCTGGGGGCCTTCCGCTTCGCGGGCGACCCGAGTCCGCTGCAGTTCCACCCGGTCCAGGCCAAGGGCCGGCGCGAAACCCTGGAGCTGGACGGCCACACGCCCCATGCGCTGACCGCCTGGCTGTGGGAGCAGCGCGACGTGGTTCGCAGCGGTACCTGCCAGCAGGTGATGGCCGAGCACGCGGCCGAGCAGATCGCCGGCTGGCTCAACGGCGCTGCCGCGGGCCGCAGCGGGTTCCGCGACGGGGACCGCTGGCGGGCGCTGCAGCCCCGCGACCTGGCCATACTGGTGCGCAACGGCAAGGAAGCTCGCGAGATACGAGCCGCCCTGCAGCGGCGCGGGCTGACCAGTGTCTATCTGTCGGATCGGGACTCGGTGTTCGAATCGCTGGAGGCTCACGACCTGCTCACCTGGCTGCGCGCCTGCGCCGAGCCCGAGGACGATCGGCTGGTGCATGCCGCTCTGGGTACCGCCATCCTCGACCTGCCACTGGCCCAGCTCGACCGGCTGCTGCGCGACGAGCTGGCCTGGGAGCGCCTGCAGGAGCGCTTTGCGGAGTACCACCAGCGCTGGCGTCGCCAGGGAGTGCTGCCCATGCTGCGCCGGCTGCTGCACGAATTCGACGTGCCCGGCCATCACCTGCAACGGGAGGGCGGCCAGCGCACCCTCACCAACCTGCTGCATCTGGCCGAGTGGGCCCAGCAGGCCAGCGACACCCTCGATGGCGAGCAGGCACTCATCCACTCGCTGGCGACGCACATCCACCAACCCTCGGCGGAGGAGCAGGTACTCCGTCTGGAAAGCGATGCCGAGCTGATCCAGGTGGTCACCATCCACAAGTCGAAGGGGCTGGAATACCCGGTGGTGGTG
>JBJHAZ010000036.1:0-11977 GCA_050485225.1 Gammaproteobacteria bacterium | reverse complement strand
TGGCGGGCACGTGGTCTGAAACAGGGCGACCGCGTTGCGGTTCTGCTCCATAACTGTGCAGAATATTTCGAGCTGGAGCTGGCGGCCGCCAAGGCGGGTCTTATTCTCGCGGCGCTGAACTGGCGGCTGAGTCCCCATGAGCTGACCCACTGCATCGATCTGGTTGAGCCGGCCCTGGTGGTGACCTCGAGCGATCTGTTGCCTCTGCTGGGAGCCCGGGAGACGGATGAGGTGCTGGTGCTGGGGGAGCCGTGCGAGCGGCTGCTGGCAGAGGTGTCCGACACCCCGCCGGCGGTCACCCCGGATCCCGAAGCCGGGTTGCTGATCCTGTATACCAGCGGCACCACGGGGTTGCCCAAGGGTGCCCTGATCAGTCACCGTGCCCTCATCGCCCGGGCGCTGGTCTACCACCTGTTGTTCCACGTGCCCGACGAGGACAACTTCATCGCCTGGACGCCCATGTACCACATGGTGGCGACGGATCACGGCCTGGCGACCCTGCTGCGGGGCGGTACCGTCTGGTGCGTGGACGGCTATCAACCCGATCAGCTGGCCACCCTCGTGAGTTCGCTGACCATGAACTGGCTGGTGCTGGTGCCGGGCGTGGTGGCCGAGTTTGTCAGTGCCATGAAGCGCGCTGGAGTCCAGCCTCGGGGTGTGAACATCGTCGGCGCCATGCCGGACCTGATTCCCCGGGAGGACATCGCCGAGGCGACACGATTTTTCAACGCGCCTTTCCTCAACACTTTCGGCAGTACCGAAACCGGGCTGGTCCCCGGCTGTGGGGGGCGCATACCGATCGGTGTCGAACCGGAGCGACTGTCGAAAACCCAGTCGCCGTTTTGTGAATTGTCACTGCTCGATCCCGATGGAGCCGAGGTGGCGGTCGGCGAGCCCGGTGAAGCGGTACTGGCCGGGCCGACGCTGTTCAGTGGTTACTGGGCCAATGACGAGGCCAACCGCGAGTGCTTTCGCAGCGGCCGTTTCCACATGGGTGATGTGCTGCGCCGCAACAGCGACGGCACGCTCGACTATGTGGACCGGGTCAAGTATCTGATCAAGTCGGGCGGCGAGAATATCTATCCCGCCGAGATCGAGTCGGTGATCGACAGCGATGCCCGGGTGGCCCTGGCGGTGGTGGTGCGCCAGGTGGATCGGCGCTGGGGGGAGGTGCCGGTCGCGTTGGTGGTACCCGCCGATCCGCATCTCACCGCCGAGGATGTCCGGGCCCTGTGCCGCTCGCAACTGGCCAGTTACAAGTGTCCGAAGGCGATCTATTTTGTCGAGGACGCGATCATTCCCCGTTCCACCACCGGCAAGATCCAGCGCCATCTGTTGGAGGACATGCTGGACTCACTGACGCCCCAGCCCGACTAGTGGGCCATGCGTGAAGTTCGGTGACATCAGGAGCACAGCCCGGTGGCGCAGCTGTTACCTGACTTTGCGCATGGCCCACCAGCTTCAGGCAGCGGTGTGCAGGCCCGGCAAGCGGGCCTGTGTAGCTACCGCGCTATTCCTTCTTCTGCGCGGCGCGCGAGGCCGGACGTCGTCGTGGCGCCGGCTTGTGGTGGGCGGCGATGAACGCCTTGACCCGCGGGGCCACTCCCTCGCGGTAGAGGCGCCCGCTGAAGACACCGTAGTGTCCAACGCCTTCCTGGACGTAGCTTTCCTTGAGCTTGTCGGGCAGGTTGGTGCACAGGTCGGCGGCCGCCGAGCACTGCCCGATCATCACCATGTTGTCCTTGGCGCCTTCCACGGTGAACAGGGGAATGTCGTGGATGCTGTCGCAGGTGACGTTGCGGCCCTGATGGGACATCAGGCCCTTGGGCAGCTGCTGGTCGAGAAACACCCGCTCCAGTGTTTCGATATAGAACTCCGCCGTCGAGTCCAGGATGCTGAAGTACTCGTCATAGAAGTCCCGGATCTTGTCGGCGCTCTCGAAGTCACCCTGGTAGATGCACTTGAAGTAACGAATGTGGCTCTCGATGTGCGAGCGAAAACTCATGGTGACGAAGTTGCCGAGCTGCAGGATGCCCGGGTAGACGAGGCGGCCCTTGCCGGGATAGCGCGCCGGCACGCGATGGATGGCGGACATGCACAGCACCGCCGGGTTGATCAGATTGGAGATTTTCGACACCAGCCCCGGGTTGATGCGGATGTCGATGGGGCTGCCCAGAAAGGACATGGATGCCGGCCGGGCGGGGTTGCCGTCCTCGGACATGACCGCCGCGGCGACCAGTCCGGGGATGCCCGCCTGACACAGGCCGATGAGGTGCGTGCCGGGGCCGATGGCCTCGAGGAACTCGATGACGTAACTGACGTATTCCTCGAAACCGAAGCGGCCGTCCTCGATGGGCACGAGGCGCGCATCGGTCCAGTCCGTCACATAGACCTCGTGGTCGGGCAGGAATTCCTCGAAGGTTTCCCGCGACAGGGTGGCGTGGTGGCCCGACAGGGCGGCCACGAACAGTGCCTTGGGTGCGTTGGCCGGCAGGTTCTTGCGGCGAAATTTCATCAGTTTGCAGAAGGGTTTTTCCACCACCACGGTTTCCTCGATCGGGTAACGCCGTGTCCCGATGGTGATGTCCGGGTAGTTCCAGCCCTGTTTCGGATAGTGCTGCAACAGTCGAATGGTGGTATCCAGCGCGGCGCTCTGCATTCTCGCCAACCGGTACTTGCGCAAGGGGTACCGGTCGCTGTCGACCACGGTTTTCATCTTGCGCAGACCCGATGCAACGATGTTCAGGGTCTGGGCGGCGGCGTCGACCGTTTGGTATCTCATAAGCTGTCTCCGGTGGTGGGGGTGCCCGTCTTGTCCTCCTGACAGCATAGTCGGGGGAGTGTGAACGTGTCATGTCCGTGGGCCTGCCTTCAATTTCATGCAATCCCCGGGCCTTTTGATGGCAGGCGGGGTGGCGACGGTAGGCGAGTCCCCACGAACTGGGCATACTCTCGCCATGGAATCGCCACTGATCAACCGTTACCTCAACAGTCTCTGGGTCGAAAAGGGACTCTCGGATCACAGTATCGATGCCTATCGGCGCGATCTGCAGCGCTTTCATGCCTGGCTGGCTGCCCGCAACGAGTCCCTTGAGGCGGCCAGTCCGGCGAGTGTCCAGGCGTATCTGGGCTACTGCCTGGACACCGGGTTGTCGACGCGCTCGGTGGCCCGGTTGCTCTCGAGCCTGCGCGGGCTCTACCGCTGGCTGATCCGCGAGAACCTGGCCCAGTCCGATCCGCTGGCCCTGATCCAGAGCCCGCGCATGGGACGGCCACTGCCCAAGACCCTGTCCGAGCACGATGTGGACCGTTTGTTGGCCGCGCCGGATCTGACCACCGCACTCGGGTTGCGCGACCGCGCCATGCTGGAGTTGCTGTACGCCTGTGGCCTGCGCGTGTCCGAGCTGGTGGGGCTGACGCTGTCGCAGGTCAACACCCGTCAGGGCGTGGTGCGTGTGTTCGGCAAGGGCGGGAAGGAGCGATTGGTGCCCATGGGCGAGGCGGCGCAGCAGTGGCTGGAGCGCTTCCTGCGCGAGGGCCGTGGTGAGCTGCTGGGTGGGCGCCTGAGCGATGTACTGTTTCCCAGCCGGCGTGGCGAGATGATGACGCGGCAGGCGTTCTGGTACCGCATCAAGCAGCTCGTCGTGACGGCGGGGATCAGCGCGCCCCTGTCGCCCCACACGCTGCGCCATGCCTTTGCCACCCACCTGCTCAATCATGGTGCAGACCTTCGGGTGGTGCAGCTGCTGCTGGGGCATAGCGACCTCTCCACCACTCAGATCTATACCCATGTGGCCCGTGAGCGGCTGCATCAGCTGCACGCGCGCCACCACCCCCGCGGGTAGTGGGGTGCAAGCCCCGTGTGAGCTGCGTCCGGGCGACCCCTTGTCGCTTAACCGGGGGGCTCTTTTGTGCCAAACTGGCGCTTTTCCCACAGCAGGTGTTGCATGAAGCCTTTGTTCTCCTCTCTCTCATCGGGCCGGGCAGGCCGTTGGCTGTTCGGTTGTGCGCTGGTGCTGCTGGCGTTGACCGGGCGAGGGGGGGAGGTGCCGGAGGACGTGGCGGCGCGGATTGTCGATACGCTCAGCGAGGCACGGCCCGACTTTGAATACCGCGATGTGGTGTCGACGCCCATCGACGGTGTCTACCAGGTGCGGGTGGTCAATGGCCCGTTGCTGTATGTTTCCGCCAGCGGCGAATACTTTATCGCCGGCGAGCTGTTTCATGCCATGCCGGGCCAGTTCGTGAACCTGTCCGAGCTGACCTTCGCCCGCGAACGCCAGCGGTTGCTGGCGAGCTTGCCCCGCGAAGACATGATCATTTTCTCCCCCGAGGAACCGCGCGCCGCCATCACCGTGTTTACCGATGTGGACTGTGGTTACTGTCGCCGTATGCACCGTGAGGTGGATGAGTATCTTGAGCTCGGTATCGAGGTGCGCTATCTGGCTTTCCCCCGTCACGGCATGAACACGCCCACCGCGGAAAAAATGATATCGGCCTGGTGTGCGAAGGATCGCCAGGAGGCATTGACTCGCCTGAAGGACGGCAAGTCGATTCGCAACAATCAGTGCGAGAATCATCCGGTGGCCCGGCAGTATCAGGCCGGCCGCGAGCTGGGTGTCGGCGGCACACCCGCCATCCTGCTGGAGGACGGCACCCTGGTGCCGGGTTACCGTCCGGCAGCCGATATGGTGCGCTCGCTCGGACTGGAGTAGAACCCGGCGGAGCCGGCGTTGACACCCATGCGGTGCCTGATTAAGGTTGCCGTCCTTTTTTGGTAACGATCAGCGGAGACAGGGCTTGAAAGCAGTCAATGTAGGTATTTGTGGTCTGGGCACGGTGGGCAGCGGTACGCTCAATGTGTTGACCCGTAACGCCGATCTGGTTCACGCCCGGGCAGGCTGCCCGATCCGGGTGGTGCAGGTGGCTTCGCGCCGCCTCAACAGCGAGCTGGTGCCCGAGGGGACCGCCACGTCGACGGATATCTTCGAAGTGGTCAGGAATCCGGACATCGACATTGTCGTGGAGCTGATCGGCGGCACCACCACGGCCTACGAGCTGATCATGGAAGCCATTGCCAACGGCAAGCACGTGGTCACCGCCAACAAGGCGCTGATCGCCGAGTTCGGTCACGACATCTTCAATGCCGCCCGCAAGAAAGGTGTGGTGGTGGCTTTCGAGGCCGCCGTTGCCGGTGGTATTCCCATCATCAAGTCCCTGCGCGAAGGCCTCGGCGCCAACCGCATCCAGTGGCTGGCGGGCATCATCAATGGCACCACCAACTACATTCTCACCGCGATGCAGGAAGAGGGGCGCGACTTCGCCGAGGTGCTGCAGGAGGCCCAGGATCTGGGCTATGCCGAGGCCGACCCCACCTTCGATGTGGAGGGCGTGGATGCCGCCCACAAGCTGGTGATCCTGGCGTCGCTCGCCTTCGGCATTCCGCTGCCGTTCAACCGGGTGTATACCGAAGGCATCAGTAACGTCGACCTGCAGGACGTGGCCTATGCCCGCGAGATGGGTTACCGCATCAAGCACCTGGGTATTGCCCGCAATACCCAGGAAGGTATCGAGCTGCGTGTGCACCCGACCCTGGTGCCGGAGAAGTCTCTGATTGCCGAGGTGGACGGCGTGATGAACTCGGTGATGGTCAAGGGCGATGCCGTGGGTCCGACCCTGTTTTACGGCGCCGGCGCCGGTGCCGAGCCCACCGCGTCGGCGGTGGTTGCGGACGTGATCGACGTGGCGCGCAATCTCAATTGCACGCCGGAGAGCCGGGTGCCGTACCTCGCCTTTATGAACGAAAGCCTGAGCGACCATCCGATCCTGCCCATGGAGCAGGTCAATACCGCGTACTACCTGCGCATGTCGGCCCTCGACAAGCCGGGCGTGTTGTCCGAAGTGGCCCAGATCATGAGCAACCAGGGCATCAGCATCGAGGCGATCATCCAGAAGCAGCCGAAGCCCGGTCAGGATCATGTGACGCTCATCATGCTCACCAATCGCGCCCATGAGGGCGATCTGGTGAGCGCCGTGCGTCGCATCGAGGGGCTGACCACCATCGCGGGCCAGATCGTCCACATGCGTGTCGAGTCTCTCGATCAGTAACAGCCCCGACCGGTAACAATCTCGACCAGCAGCAGCGTTCATTCCAACCCTATTCCGGAAACAGCAGCGTGAAATACATCAGCACCCGGGGCGGCGTCGAGCCCCAGTCTTTCGAAGACGTGGTTTTGACAGGCCTGGCCCGCGACGGCGGGCTGTTCGTTCCGGAGCAACTGCCCCGGTTCAGCGAGGAGGAAATCGCCGCGATGGCCGGGCTCGATTACAACGAGCTGGCCTTCCGCGTCATGAAGCCATTCGTGGCGGGCGCTGTGCCCGATGACGAGCTCAAGGCTCTGATCGACAAGTCCTACGAGTCTTTTCGTCACGATGCCATCGCACCGCTGATCCAGCTCGACCACAACCTGTGGGTGCTGGAGCTGTTCCGCGGGCCGACGCTGGCGTTCAAGGATTTCGCGCTGCAGTTTCTCGGCAACCTGCTGGATTACCTGCTCGAGCGGCGCCAGCAGCGGGTGGCGATCATGGGCGCCACCTCCGGTGACACCGGGTCGGCGGCCATCGAGGGCTGTCGTCGGTGTGAACACATCGACATTTTCATCCTCCATCCCCACAACCGGGTATCGGAGGTGCAGCGCCGCCAGATGACCACGGTGCTGGCGCCCAACGTGTTCAACATCGCTCTCGAAGGCAACTTCGACGACTGCCAGAACATGGTCAAGGCGAGCTTTGCCGACCAGTCCTTCCTGCCGGAAGGGCGGCCGCTGGTGGCGGTCAACTCCATCAACTGGGCGCGCATCATGGCCCAGATCGTGTACTACTTCTACGCCGGTGTGGCGCTGGGCGCGCCCGGTCGGCCGGTCTCCTTTGCCGTGCCCACCGGCAACTTCGGCGATATCTTCGCCGGCTATCTGGCCCACCGCATGGGGCTGCCGGTGAAGCAGCTGGTGATCGGCACCAACGCCAACGACATTCTGCACCGCTGCATCAGCGCCAACGACCACAGTCAGCGGGAGCTGATTCACAGCCTGGCGCCGAGCATGGATATCATGATCTCCAGCAATTTCGAGCGCCTGTTGTTCGATCTCTATGATCGCGACGGCGCCGCCATCGCCGAGTTGATGAAACAATCCCGAGCCGGTGCCATGAGCCTCAGCGAGCAGGCCCTGGGTCGTGCGCGCGAGCTGTTCAGCAGCTTCCGGCTCGACGATGCCCAGACGGTCGAGGTGATCCGCGAATACCACGAACGCTGCGAGTACCTGCTTGACCCGCACAGCGCCATCGGCGTCGCCGCCGGTCGTGCCTGCAGCACCGATGACGCTGTGCCGATGATCTGCCTGGCCACCGCCCACCCCGCCAAGTTCCCCGAGGCGGTGCGCAAGGCCGGTTACCCGTCGGATCCCGCACTGCCGCACCACATGGCCGATCTGTTCAGCCGCGAGGAACGCTACCAGGTGCTGCCCCACGATATCGAAGCGGTTCAGCGCTACATGGCTGAACAGCTGCAAGCCTGACCGCGGTGGCAGCTGCCAGCGGACCACCGGTCATCCGCTACCGCTCCGGCGCCGGCTCGCGCGCCGGAGCGACCGAGGGTCTGGCGACCCTGCCGCCGCTGCTGCAGCGCATCTACGCCGGCCGTGGCATCGAGGACGCGGGCGAGCTGGATCACGGGCTGGAGCGGCTGCCGCGACCGGATACCCTGCTCGGTATCGACCGGGCCGTCGACCTGCTGTTGCAGGCACTGGAACAGCGCTGGCGTATCCTGATTGTCGGTGACTACGACGCCGATGGTGCCACCAGCACCGCGCTTGGCATGCTGGCCTTGCCCGCGCTCGGTTTTGGTCAGGTGGACTATCTGGTACCCGACCGCTTTGTCTACGGCTACGGCCTGACCCCCGAAATCGTCGCGCTGGCCCGGGAGCGTACCCCCGATCTCATCATCACCGTGGACAACGGTATCGCCAGTATCGAGGGCGTAGCAGCCGCCCGCGAGGCCGGCATCCGGGTGCTGGTCACCGACCATCACCTGCCCGGTGACGCACTGCCGGCCGCCGACGCCATCGTCAATCCCAATCAGCCCGGCTGTGGCTTTGCCACCAAGACGCTCGCCGGCGTCGGGGTCTTTTTCTATCTGCTGCTGGCGCTGCGTGCCCGGATGCGCGCGGACGGCTGGTTTGCACGCCCGGGTATCGACGAACCCAATCTCGCCCAGTGGCTCGATCTGGTGGCGTTGGGGACCGTGGCTGATGTGGTGGCTCTGGAGCGGGACAACCGGATTCTGGTGCAGCAGGGGCTGCAGAGGATTCGTCAGGGTCGTTGCCGGCCGGGTATTCTGGCCCTGTTGCGTCAGGCCGGACGCGACCCCGAGCGCGTGGTGGCCGCCGACCTGGGGTTTGCAGCCGGGCCGCGTCTCAATGCAGCGGGGCGGCTGGATGACATGTCGATCGGTATCCAGTGCCTGCTGGCGGACTCCTGGCAGCGCGCCGAGGAGTGGGCGCGCATTCTGGATCGCTTCAATCGCGAACGGCGCACCATCGAGGCGGACATGCAGCAGCAGGCGCTGGAGCGGCTGGAACAGTTGCCGCTCGCGCAGGGTGACCAGCTCCCCTGGGGGCTGTGTCTGTATCAACCGGACTGGCATCCCGGGGTGGTGGGGCTGCTGGCCTCCCGCATCAAGGATCGTGTGCATCGACCGGTGATCGCCTTTGCCGACAGCGATCAGGGCAGCGACGAGCTCAAGGGCTCGGCGCGCTCGATCTCGGCGCTGCATGTCCGCGATGCCCTGGCGGCGGTAGCCGCTCGCCATCCCGGGTTGATCGATCGATTTGGTGGGCATGCGGCCGCCGCCGGGCTGAGCCTGGCACGGAGTCGTCTGGGCGAGTTCGAGCAGGCCTTCGACAAGGAGGTGCGCCGCCAATTGCGGCCGGAGGACCTCGATGCGGAAATCTGGTGCGATGGCGAGTTGGAAGCCGATGAATTCACCCTGGAAATGGCCACCTGCCTGCGCGATGCGGGCCCCTGGGGGCAGCACTTCCCCGAGCCCTGTTTCGCGGGTATTTTCCACGTCCGGCAGCAGCGGCTGGTGGGTGAGCGCCACCTCAAGCTGGTCCTGTCGCCCCTTGTGGCACCCCAGCTCACCCTCGACGCCATCGCGTTTTTTGTGGATACGGCGTGCTGGCCCGATGTGGCCGTGCGCCGCCTGCGTCTGGTGTATAAACTGGATGTGAACGAGTTTCGCGGCGAGCGCCGTCTGCAGTTGCTGGTGACGCACCTGTTTCCCGCTGATGGCTCCAGTGCTGCTGGTGGCTCCAATTCCGCTGATGGCTCCGGCCCGGCTGACTGAAACCCATGGCAACCTATCTGGCAACCCTGCTGTTGACCCTGCTGGTGGTGGGCATCGCCCTGTGGGGCTTTGTGAAGCTGGGTTCGCCGGTGTACCAGCTGGAGCGGATAAACCTGGTTGTGCTGCTGGAACTGATTCAGGAGGGCAGGGCCACCCCCAGCGATTGGGATGTGTTCATGGCCGTCCCCATCCGGCACGACCCCCGACTGGCGGACATCCAGCAACGCTGTGCCGAGATTGCCGAGCGTGAATACCTCGGCTACGAGAAACGACTGTTTACCGATCAGGGGTTGGCGGAGCTGGCCAAAGTGCTTGACGACCTGCGGGCAATGGATGACTGAACCGATGGATCAACAGGCGACGGTGACGGCCGATCCGGTCGATGGCGAGCGAGCAGCCCTGAGCGCCCACCTGCGCGGTTTGTTGCCCACGGCCCGCCTGCGCCGCCAGCCTGTGCTGCCGGATTTCCCCCTGTGGCTGATTGATCCGAGTGGCATGGACGCACCATTGCCCGACCGTGAGGCCGCAGCGGTCTTTGCCGAGCCGCCGTACTGGTGCTTCTGCTGGGGCAGCGGGCTGGCGCTGGCGCAACGTTTCGCTGCCCGTCCCGAGCTGGTGAGGGGGCGGACCGTGCTGGATTTCGGGTGTGGCTCCGGGGTCGTGGCCATCGCCGCTGCGCGGGCGGGTGCCGCGCGGGTGATTGCGTGCGACCTCGACCCCTGGGCGTTGCGGGCGACCGTGCTCAACGCCCGCGAAAACGGTGTATCGCTGGAGCTGTTCGACAGCCTGGACGAGCTGACCGAGCCGGTCGACCTGCTGCTGGCCGCCGATGTGCTCTACGACCAGGACAATCGGCCGCTGCTGCAGCGCTTTCCCCGCTGCGCCCGGGAGGTGCTGCTGGCCGACTCACGGGTGCGCGATTTTGCCGAACCGGGTTATGTGCCGGCGGGCGAAGAGCGCGCGGTAACCCTGCCCGATCTGGGCGAGAGCGAGGCGGTCAAGACGGTGCGCTTCTACCGCCACGACGCCGGCACGGCCTGACCCAGCCATTCCGGCAACTGTGGTAACCTCTGCGTCCTCCCTGATTTCCAGTTTCTGATATCGCGAGTTGTCATGACCATCAAGTACGGCATTCTGCCTGTCACCCCGTTCCAGCAAAACTGTTCCATTCTGGTGTGCGAGCAAACCGGCGTGGCGGCCCTGACCGACCCGGGTGGCGATGTGGACCGCATCCTGGCTGCCCTGGATCAGATCGGCACCCGGCCGGAAAAGATCTTTCTCACCCATGCGCACATGGATCACTGTGCCGCGGCGGACCGGTTGCGCAAGCACTTCGGTATCCCCATCGAGGGGCCGCACCGGGATGATGAGTTCCTGCTGGAAGAATTGCCCAGATCCACCAGCATGTACGGCTTTCCCCACGCCGACAGCTTCCTGCCCGACCGCTGGCTGGAGCAGGGTGATACGGTCACGTTCGGGGCGCAGACGCTGCAGGTACTGCACTGCCCCGGTCATACGCCCGGCCACGTGGTGTTCTTCCACCCGGACACCCGCCTGGCCATCGTGGGCGACGTGCTGTTCCAGGGTTCCATAGGCCGCACCGATTTCCCGCGCGGCGATCACGCGACGCTGATTCGCTCGATCCGTGAGCGGCTCTGGCCACTGGGCAACGATGTGTCCTTCATACCCGGCCACGGCCCCATGTCGACCTTTGGCGACGAGCGGGCGCACAACCCCTTTGTGGGCGACAACGTCGCCTGAGGCCGGTAACGGGGCGGTATAATGCCCCTCTTTTGAAAGACGGATGCATTCATGTCAGGCAACAGTATCGGCAAGCTGTTCACGGTGACTACCTTCGGCGAGAGTCACGGCCCCGCGCTCGGCTGTATCATCGACGGCTGTCCCCCGGGGCTGTCCCTGTGCGAGGAAGACCTGCAGCGGGATCTCGATCGCCGCAAACCGGGCCAGTCGCGCTATACCACCCAACGGCGTGAGGAGGACCGGGTCAGGATCCTGTCCGGCGTGTTCGAGGGTCGGACCACGGGCACCTCCATCGGCTTGCTGATCGAGAACACCGACCAGCGCAGCAAGGACTACAGCAAGATCAAGGACCAGTTTCGGCCCGCCCACGCCGACTACACCTACTTTCAGAAATACGGCATTCGCGACTATCGCGGCGGCGGTCGCTCATCGGCCCGCGAAACCGCCATGCGCGTGGCGGCCGGCGCCGTTGCGAAGAAGTACCTGTCCGAGCGCATGGGTATCGAGATTCGCGGCTGCCTGACCCAGATCGGCCCCATTGCCGTGGACATCGTCGATTGGAATGCGGTGGAGGAGAACCCTTTCTTCTGTCCCGACCCGGCCCGGGTTCCGGAGCTGGAAGCGTACATGCAGGCGCTCGGCAAGGAGGGCAACTCCATCGGCGCCCGCATCAGCGTGGTTGCCACCGGCGTGCCGCCCGGTTTGGGCGAGCCCGTATTCGACCGGCTCGACGCCGACATTGCCCATGCCCTGATGAGCATCAACGCGGTCAAGGGCGTGGAGATTGGGGATGGCTTTGCCTCGGTGGCCCAG
>JBJHAZ010000035.1:0-12417 GCA_050485225.1 Gammaproteobacteria bacterium | reverse complement strand
CGTCCGACAGCTTGAAGCCATCGGCGCCGAAGAACTTGATGCCGTTGTCGTAGTAGGCGTTGTGGGAGGCGCTGATGACGATGCCGGCCTGGGCGCGGAAGGTGCGGGTCAGGTAGGCGATGGCCGGGGTCGGCATGGGACCGAGCAGGGCCACGTCGACACCGGCGGCGATGATGCCCGCCTGCAGCGCCGACTCGAACATGTAGCCGGACACCCGGGTGTCCTTGCCGATCAGGATCAGCTTGCGGCCGCGCGTGCGCTCGGCAAACACCTTGCCGGCCGCCCAGCCGAGCTTGAGGACAAAATCGGCGGTGATGGGGCCCTCGCCAACGCGGCCACGAATGCCATCGGTGCCAAAATATTTGCGGGTCTGCGGCATGGAATGATCTCGAATTTGAAGGTGAAGGAACTCAGGCACCCTGCACGATGACAGCACGGTGCATGTCCAGAACATCGCGGGTCGCCGCCACGTCGTGCACCCGGACCATCGCGACCCCCTGCTGCGCCGCCATCAGCGCGAGGGCAACGCTGCCGTGCACGCGGTCGTTGACGGGGCGGTTCAGCACTTGACCGACCATGGATTTGCGGGAAACGCCCACCAGCACCGGCAAACCGGCGGCAACGAAGCGTGGCAGGGCGGCGAACAGTGCCAGGTTGTGCGCCAGGGTCTTGCCGAAACCGAAGCCCGGATCCAGCAACAGACGCTGGCGAGGAATACCCCCAAGCACACAGGCATCGAGGCGCGCCAGCAGGTAATCGAGTACCTCGGTGGCCACGTCCTCATAACGGGGCGCATCCTGCATGGTGCGGGGTTCACCCAACGTGTGCATCAGGCAGACCGGCAGGCCAGTCTCGGCAGCGGCCGCCAGCGCCCCGGGTCGAGTCAGGGCACGGACATCGTTGATCAGCGCCGCGCCGGCCTGTGCGGCGGCCGTCATCACGGCCGGTGAGCTGGTATCCACGGACACGGGGACGTCGAAGCGGCGGGCGATGGCCTCAACGGTCGGCACAACGCGCTCAAGCTCTTCGGCCACGGGGACGGGATCGGCACCGGGGCGGGTGGACTCGCCACCCACATCGATCAGGTCGGCTCCCTCGGACACCAGGGTCTCGCAACGGCGCAGGACAGCGTCGAGATCCGACCGGCCACCGCGATGGACCAGGCCACCGTCGGAAAACGAGTCGGGGGTGACATTGAGGATGGCCATGATGAGGGGCCGCCGGTGTCGGGAGGCCAGCACCAGGCGGTCGATCAGGTCGGACATGCAGGCAATCCTTCGCGGGCGCGGCCTCAGTGGCCCCGGGCGGTTCCATCCACGGGGCCGGAGTCATCACCGGAGGGCGAATGCTCATCCAGCTCACCTTCCTCGGGCTCGTCACCGACGGTTTCATCAATGCCGCCGGACTGGTCGCCATCGCCTTTCTGCCAGTCCATGGGTGGCCGCACCGGGCGCCGTGCCATGAGGTCACTGACCTGCTCGGAGTCGATGGTCTCGTACTCCATCAGCGCATCCTTCATCGCGTGCAGGATGTCCACGTTGTCCTCGAGGATCTGTTTCGCCCGGTGGAAGCAGCGGTCGATGATGCTGCGCACTTCCTCCTCGATCTCGCGCGAGGTATCCGTGGAGAAGTGGGTAGCGCTGGCGCCGGGCATCTGCGCCTCGTCCTCGGCATAGAGAATGGGTCCCAGTTTTTCCGACAGGCCCCAACGGGTGACCATGTTGCGCGCCAGTTGCGTGGCCCGCTCGATGTCATTGGAGGCACCGGTGGTAACGCCGTCGATGCCATGAATCAGCTCCTCGGCGAGCCGTCCGCCGAACAGACTGCAGATCTGGCTCTCGATCTGGGTCTTGTTCATGCTGTAGCGGTCTTCTTCCGGCAGGAACTGGGTGACACCCAGGGCGCGGCCGCGCGGGATGATGGTGACCTTGTGCACCGGGTCGTGCTGGGGCACCAGCCGACCCACAATGGCGTGGCCCGCCTCGTGGTAGGCGGTGTTGATCTTCTCCGCCTCGGACATCACCAGCGAACGGCGCTCGGCGCCCATCATGATCTTGTCGCGCGCTTTCTCGAATTCGTCCATGCCCACCAGACGCTTGCCGGCGCGGGCCGCGAACAGGGCGGCCTCGTTGACCAGGTTGGCCAGGTCGGCACCGGAGAAACCGGGTGTACCGCGCGCCACCACGTGCAGGTCGATATTGTCGTCGAGCGGCACCTTGCGCACGTGGACACCGAGAATCTGCTCGCGACCACGAATATCGGGCAGCCCCACGAACACCTGACGGTCAAAACGGCCGGGGCGCAGCAGTGCCTTGTCGAGCACGTCGGGGCGGTTGGTGGCGGCAATGACGATCACGCCCTCGCTGCCCTCGAAGCCGTCCATCTCAACCAGCAACTGGTTGAGCGTCTGCTCGCGTTCGTCGTGGCCACCGCCCCAGCCGCCGCCACGATGGCGGCCCACGGCGTCGATTTCATCGATGAAGATCAGGCAGGGCGCCTGCTTCTTGGCCTGCTCGAACATGTCGCGCACCCGCGAGGCGCCCACGCCCACGAACATTTCCACGAAGTCCGAGCCGGAGATGGTGAAGAAGGGCACGCGCGCCTCGCCGGCGATGGCCTTGGCCAGCAGCGTCTTGCCGGTACCGGGCGGGCCCACCATCAGCACACCCTTGGGGATATGGCCGCCCAGGCGCTGGAATTTGGTGGGGTCACGCAGGAAATCCACCAGCTCGTGGACGTCTTCCTTGGCTTCGTCGACCCCGGCCACGTCAGCAAAGGTGGTCTTGATCTGATCCTCGGACAGCAGCCGCGCCTTGCTCTTGCCGAAGGCCATGGGGCCGCCGCGGCCACCCGCGCCACCCTGCATCTGGCGCATGAAGAACATGAAGATGGCGATGATGAGCAGGATCGGGAACGAGGCAACCAGCAGCTGGGTCCAGAGGCTGGGCGACTGGGGCTCCTTGCCCTCGACCACCACATCGTGATTGAGCAAGTCGGCCATCAGGCCGGTATCGGGCACATCGGGGCGGATCGTCTTGAAGCGGCTGCCGTCGCGGCGCTGACCTTCGATGGTGAGGCCCTCGATGGTGACCCGCTCGACGCGGTCACGCTGGACCTCCTCGACGAACTGGGTATAGCTGACCGCCTGGTCCTGGGTGCGTGGGCTGAAGTTCTGAAACACCGACAGCAGGACCGCCGCGATGATCAGCCACAGGATCAGGTTCTTTGCCATATCGTTCAATGTACTGCCCTCTTGGTCAGGAGGTCCGTCGCCGGTCAGCCGGCGCGGCCCTGAAAGCCGCTCGCCACCACATAGACTTCGCTGGAGCGCGAGCGGGATGCGTCGGGTTTGCGTACCACCACTCTGGCGTACACGCCCCGCAAGCTGCGAATGAGCTCGTCAAAGCCCTCGCCGTGAAACACCTTGGCGACAAAGGTGCCGCCCGGTTTCAGAGTTCTCTCGGCCATGTCGACAGCCAATTCCACCAGATGCATGGTGCGGGGCTGGTCGATGGCCTTGCTGCCGCTCATGTTCGGCGCCATGTCCGACATCACCACGTCCAGCGGGCGTTCGCCGATGGCGTCGAGAATGGCCTGATAGGTCTCGTCCTCGGTGAAGTCGCCCTGAATGAAGGTGACGCCGGCGAGGCTGTCCATCGCCAATATATCGGACGCGATCACCGCGCCGCGCGCGCCCACCAGACGCTCGGCAATCTGGCTCCAGCCGCCGGGCGCCGCACCCAGGTCCAGCACCGTCATTCCCGGCCTGAAAAGGCGATCGCGCTCCTGCAGCTCCAGCAGCTTGAAGCTGGCGCGGGAACGGTACCCCTCCTGCCGGGCGCGCTGCACGTAGGGGTCGGACTCATGTTCGTGCAGCCAACGCTTGCTGCTTTTGGAGCGGGCCATGGTGAGAGGTGTAACCCTTCCGTTACAATAACAGACAACTGAAAAGGGGATCTATTCTATGACACTTTCCACCGGGGACAAAAAACATCTGCGCCAGCTCGGCCATCAGCTCAACCCGGTGGTCACCGTGGCCGGCAAGGGACTGAGCGAGACGGTGGTCGCGGAAGTCGATCGCGCACTGGCCGATCACGAACTCATCAAGGTGAAGTTCGCCGTCGGTGACCGGGACCTGAAGCAACAACTGATCGGCGAACTGAGCCGACTGGTCAAGGGCGAGCTGGTGCAGACCATCGGCCATATTGCCCTGCTCTACCGCAAGGCCGACAAGCCGGATCCGCGCCTGTCCAACCTGCTGCGTTGAACCCGGCGGCCGCGCTGGCGTCCAATGCATGATCCTGCCAATCAGCGCTTGACCCTGACAACCAGCGAAAGGAGAATCCCATGACGATTGCACCGCGCCACGCCAGCCTGCTATCCATTATCCTGCTGCTGACGGGCCTGTTCGTCGCCACTTTCGGCGTCACGGTCGCCGCAGGCGAACCGGAGCCTCTGTGGATCGACGTGCGCACCGCCGAGGAGCTGGCCAGCGGCTACGTGGTGGAGGCGGAACATATCCCCCATGACGAGATTGCCGAGCATATAGGCGAAGTGGCCACTGACAAGGACCAGCCCATCCACCTGTTCTGCCGCACCGGTCGGCGCGCCCAGGCAGCACTGGAGACCCTGCGGGATATGGGTTACACCAACCTGCACAATGAAGGCAGTTTTGCCGACGTAGTCGCCGCCCGACCGGATCTTGAAACCGACTGCACCGCCTGCTGACACGGCCTCCGAGGCTTGCCTGTTACCGAAACAGCCCCGCCCGTTACCGACGACGGCCCGGAAGTAGCGGCCCCGCAACCGATGCCGGCGGCTCAGGCCACCGGCAGGTCACGGGTTGCGGCGGCACGCCGCGCCACACGCTCCACCACCAGGATCACTGCGCCATAGAGCAATGTGGACACGAGCGTGTTGTGGAAGAAGGGGATGGCCGCCACATAGCAGGCCACCAGGCCGGCACCATTGAGCGGGTAGAGTCCGTCGAGCAGCCACACCCCGAAGTTGCTGACCACGAAGAACAGTACCGCACTGGCGGTGAGGCCGGCCACGTCGCGGCCAAGGGTACGACGCCGACTCAGCCAGCGCCCCAGCAATACCGAGGCGGCCATGGCGCCGTAGACGAACAGCATCCCGGAATGGAAGCCGATCAGCCAGTCGGCCACCAGCATGGTAGCGAGGGGTACCAACAGCGCCGAGCGCCCGTCCTTCAGGAATACCCCGGCAAAGAAGGCCACCGCCAACATGGGCGTAAAGTTGGGCGGATGGGGCAGCACCCGGCTCAGTACCAGCAGGGCCACCAGTGCACAAAAGGCGATCAGAGGAAGTCGTTTCATCGGTTCTTTACCTTGTAAAAACCTGTTCGAAATCAATAAGCAGGCGCCCGCTCACTCGAACGGAAAGCGGTAGATCTCGGCGACGCCGCTCATATCGCGCACCGACACGCCGAGGTCCCTGAGAATGCCGTCCCGGATGTCGTAAATCCACCCGTGGACGGCCACATTCTGACCGCGGTGCCAGGCGTGCTGCACGATCTTGGTATGCACCACATTGGTCACCTGGGTGCGCACATTCAGCTCGCACAGGGCGTCGATACGCGCCTCTTCATTCTCGATGGCGTCGATCTTGTGCCGCTCGCGAAAATACAGATCCTTGATGGTGCGCAGCCAGTTGTCGCTCAAGCCGGTATTCTGGTTGCTCACGGCGGTACGCACCCCGCCGCAGCCGTAGTGGCCACAGACAATAATATGCTTCACCTTGAGGATATCCACCGCAAACTGTAGCACCGACTGACAGTTGAAGTCGCTGTCCTTGACCAGATTGGCCACGTTGCGGTGCACAAACAGCTCACCGGGCAACAGACCGACGATTTCGTTGGCCGGGACGCGGCTGTCCGAGCAACCGATCCAGAGGAACTCGGGAGTCTGCTGCATCGCCAGCTCGGCGAAGAACCCCGGATGCTCCTCTTCCATCCGTGCCGCCCAGCGTCGGTTGGCTGCCATCAGGTCAGCGATCTCGGGCATGACAACTCCTTTGTTTGACCACGTTTAACGGCGCGCCATTCTATCAGAATCCGGAGGGCCGGATTTGCAATAGGCCAGAGGCGCGCCCACAATGACGGGCCATTCACTCGCAAAATCAGGTGCACTATGGCAGTTGCCAACCAAATGGTGGTTTCCATCCACTACACCCTTACCAATGCCGGCGGCGAAGTTCTCGACTCCTCGGACGGTGGCGAACCGCTGACCTACCTGCACGGTGCGGGCAATATCATCCCCGGCCTGGAAAGCGCCCTCGAGGGCCAGGAAGCCGGCAGTGCCCTGAAAGTGGAAGTCGCCCCCGAAGAAGGTTACGGCCCGGTTCAGGACGCCCTTATCCAGGAAGTACCGCGCTCCGCCTTCGGCGACGTGGAAGACATTCAGGAAGGCATGCGCTTTCAGGCCCAGACCAACCAGGGCCCGGTACCCATCGTGGTCACCAAGGTTTCCGACGAGACCATCACGGTCGATGGCAACCACCCGCTGGCTGGCCAGACCCTGTTCTTTGATGTCTCCATCCAGGAAGTGCGCGCAGCCACCGAGGACGAGCTGTCCCACGGCCACGCCCACGGACCCGGCGGTCACAACCACTGACCGACCGCCGCAATCGGCATCGGCGGCTACGCGTTACAGCAGCCGCTCGATGTGCTTGCGCAACGCATCGGGGCGGGTCGCCGGCGCAAACCGCGCCACGACCCGGCCGGTGCGATCCACCAGGAACTTGGTAAAGTTCCACTTGATTCTTTCGGTCCCGAGCACGCCGGGCGCCTCCCTTTTCAGAAACCGGAACAGCGGGTGCGCCCCCTCACCGTTGACCTCGACCTTGTCGAACAGGGTGAAGCCCACGCCGTAGTTGAGCTCGCAGAACCGGCCGATCTCGTCACTGCCGCCCGGCTCCTGCTTGCCGAACTGGTTGCAGGGAAAGCCCAGCACCTCGAGCCCACGCCCATGGTACGCCTCATGGAGGCGCTGCAGGCCCTCGTACTGGGGTGTCAGGCCACACTGGCTGGCGGTATTGACGATCAGCAGGACCTTGCCGCGAAAGGCTTCGAGCGACAACGGCCGCTGATCCAGTGCCGTGGCGCTGTAGCTGTAGATTTCGCTCATGGGGCTCTATCTCCGCACTGGCAGGCGTGGTGACGCCGGGGTCTCCGGGGGCCTGCCGCTCAATCCGCGAACAGCAGATCACCGGAGCCGCGCATCCAGACGTCGAGTTCCGGCCGGTCAATGCGGTCGGCTGGCTGCGGGGACGTCGACCGCGACGCCCCGGATTCGGGACTGCCCCATACGCCTCGCGGCTGGACGGGAACGTATTCGGAGGGCCGCTCGTCGGCCTGAAAGCCGCTGTCGGCGGGATCCGCCGGTACCTCGCCGGCCAGGGTTGGCAGGCGGTGCTCGCCACGCCGAGGGTGTACCGGGACGAACTGTCGTGGCGCGCGCTCGTTCGCGGACTCAGCGGGCGCAGGGCGAGCCCTTGCCTCACCGGAGGCCGGCGTGGCCGCTGTCTGCACGGTAGCCAACACCAGAACGGCGGCGGCCAGACCCCACCGACCGCAGCGGAGCAGACTCATTCAGATCCCCATGCGCTCGAGGATGGCGCCGATCTGGCGCAGTACGCCGGAAGTGCGAGGGTGCTCGGCGTCGAACTCGGCCGCATAGCGCTCCAGGGTTTCCCTGAGGCGATGGGCATGCTCCGGCTCCAGCTCCTTGTCCCGACCGTGCACCACCAGCTGGAAAACGTCGTCGGCAAACTTGTGCAACCCGGCGTGCTCGTCATCGCTGAGCTTGCTGGCATCCTCCAGCTGGTCATGCAGATACTGCAGACGTTCTTTCAATTCGTTGTCGTTGATGTCTCGATCGGCCATGGATACTCCCTGAACATGCGTGGTACGTACATCGCCGGTCCCGTCCTGATATCAGACGGACCCGATTACCCACCAGTATAGAACGAGCCGCCCTGCGGTCACCATGACCTGACCAGGGTAAACACGCCGATCGCGATGAAGGCCACCCCGGCGAGCATGCCGAGCACCTTGGGGTTGATCCAGTGGGAGAGCAGGCTTCCGGCCAGCACTCCCAGCGCCGAGGTGAGCACCAGCGCCAGCGAGGCGGCGATGAATACGGTCCAGGCACTGACTTCCCGGTCGGAGGCGAACAGCATGGTGGCAATCTGGGTCTTGTCACCCAGTTCGGCGAGAAACACCGTGGCAAACACGGTGAGCATGATTTTCCAGTCCAAGACAATCCCCTCTGATGTACGCCATCCGAAAGCATTAAGGCCCACGATTCCGGGCGGAATTGTGGGCCTTAATGAAGGAACGGGCAACCAAGCGATCAGAAGTCGTAGGTCAACGTCAGGCTGTAGTGACGGCCGGGAGAGGGAAAGTAGCCGACGCCACTCCACGAACTATAACTGCGGTACTCGATATAGCGCTTGCCGGTCAGATTGTTGATGCGCGCCTGCAGGGTCCAGTCGTCCCACCGACCGCGCAGCGCCAGGTTGGCCAGGCTGTAGCCCCCCTGCTCAACCTCATTGGCGAGATCGAGTTGCTGGACGCTCTGCCAGGCCCACTCCAGGTAGCCATCGAGCCACTCCGTGGCCCGGAAACTGCCCTGCAGCTTGACCAGGTTGCGCGACGTTGCCGGCAGGCGATTGCCCTCGTAAGGACCGTCGCGAAATTGCGCGTCCATCCAGCGATACAGCCCACTGAAGGCCAGCCGCTCGGTGGGCTCCCACTCGGCTTCGACATTGACACCGCGACGGCGGGTATCGTCGAAGTTGACGTTGACACCGAGCGCATCATCTAAGCCGATCTCGTCGCGCGTCCGCTGCTCGAAAGCCGAGAGTCGCAGCAGTGCAGTGTCGAACAACCTTTCGCCACCGACTTCGACGTTGCGCCCCTTCTGGATATCCAGACCGCTGAACTGGCCAGAGTTGTAGTCGATATTCTCATCGGCCAAGGGAAATCGGTAGCTTTGCGATGCATTCGCAAACACACGCCACCTCTCGCCGCGCCAGTTGACCCCCGACTGAAAGACGGTGGCACTCTGACGGTAATCAAAACCTTCGGATTTCACATCCACATCCATATGAGCCCGTCTGGCACCCAGCTGGAAATCCAGGCGCTCGGTGGCCGCCAGATTCAACTGGGCCCAATAGCTGTCCTTGCGATGGCGCTGGGAATTAAAGGCCGACAAAGCCGCCAACTCGAAGTCATAGTCCACTTTTTCCCAGTCGTACCCGGCGGTCACCCGATACGAGTCTTTTTGCCAAATCATACGGGGCGCGAAAAAGCGATTTCGGCGACGCTGTTCGGTAAGACCGAAGTTTGATTGCACCGACACATCCTCATCCCGATCACTGTAATCCACCAGGATCCGCCAGTGCTCGGTCAGGGCATGATCCCAGACCAGCCGGTGCACGGTAGTATCGATCTCGTATTGATTGAAGCTGCTGCCCTGTTGGCGGCGATCGTCCTGAATCTCCGCAAGCGACAATGCGCCGGACAGCAGATCATCCCGCTCGGTCCTGACACCCTCCCAATACAGTTCGCCGCCGTCGTACTCATAGCCCAGCCGGCCGCTGTACTGGTTGTAGTCGATGCTGTCCTCGCGGCGGTAACCGTCGCCGCGCTCCAGGTCCACGGCGGCGCGGTAGAACAGACCCTGCTCCAGGCGGTTCTCGTGCATCAGGCGATAGCGGCGGTTATCGAAGCTGCCGATGCCCACGCTGGCCTGGCCGCGGGGTGCGGTGGCGCGGCTGGTGATGATGTTGATCACACCGCCCACCGCCTGGTCGCCGTGGACCACGCCGGCATCGCCCTCGAGGATCTCGATGCGCTCCACATTGGCCAGCGAGACCTGGGTCAGATCGGGATGAAACATGTCGGGGTTATTGAGCCGACGGCCATCCACCAGGATCAGGACATTGGCGGTGGCACCGAAGCCGCGCAGCGACACCTGGCTGTTGCGGTTGTTGCCCTGGCTGTCCCGAATCTGGACGGCACCGTGGTGACGCAGCAGGTCACTCAGATCCCGGGCGCCGCTGCGCTCGATGGTGTCGCGGTCGATCACGCGCAGGGCGGCGGGCACCTGGTCGATGCTGAAGGGCGAGCGGATGGCGGTGACCACCACCTCCCGCATGTCGTTGTCGACGGCCTCCTGGGCCGCCACGAGAGGCGGCGCCAGAGCGACAGAGGCCAGCAGGGCCGCCGGAAGCGGGGCGAGTCTGAATCGGGGCTTGATGGAAAACATCATGCTTCTACCTTTTTGCAAGCGTTCAAGGCAGAAGTTGCAGGCACGGACGGAAAGGCACGAGGCCGGGTCGCGCTGACAACTTCACGGATGTGCGTTGTCAATGCGTGCCGCGCAGCTTTTCTGGCACTGCGGCTTCGACCCGCCCCTCGCTGGCAATCCCCGACCGGAGGAGGACAACGCGGTCGAGGCAGGTCTCCTGGCTCCCGGATCATCGGTCAGACTCGCCTTCCCGGCTGACGCCAGTGGCCTTGTGAGCCTGTCCTTCCCGGATACAGTTGCGGGGACAGCTTCGGTTGGGAGCGTCGCATCACAGGTCGGCCATGCCGACCTGTCAATTTTGCTGACAGCCCCTTGAATTCCCTCTTCGCCCGGGCGGTCGAAAACCGCCTGACGGGAACCTCAACCCTGCGTTTTGCCCATATGGGCGAGCGCATTCTACCGCAAAACTCGACAGAAAATGGACATCGAACTGGACAACGCCCCAGCCCAGTCAGAACTTTTTACAAAACCATGACGCTCACGGGGCCAAACTGGCCAAAACTATCGGCAACCATATGATAAATATCGCTTTTCCACTTATGGCACAAGGGCTGCATTAATGGAGTAGAAACCGAGTCAAGCCCAACCGGAGGCTTTTCAAATGCACCTGCCAACCCGTCTCTTCAGCCCATCCCGCGTCGCCGCCGCGTTTGCGCTGGCTGCGCCCCTGTACGTGAACGCCGCCATCCTGCCTGGACCCAACGAGATCACCACCCTGCAGTACGGCGACTTCCAGATCTATTCGCTGCAGCTACTGGACGTGTGCAGCCAGGAGGACGCGCGCTGTCAGCCCTATCAGTCCATGTCCGGCGCTGCGGGTCAAATCAGCGACTATCTGCGCATTCTCGCGGGGCAGCCCAATGCCTCCAACGACACGGCCTTCGCCGATGACCCCTTCTACGCTCCCGGCCCCGGCGAAAGCACCTGGCAGATGACCGCCGGCAACGAACCCGACCCCACCTTTACAGGCGACCGCGTCGGCAGCTGGGACATCCGCATCGACACGCTGACCAGCTACCTGGACGGCAACGATCTGGTCTTCCTGTTCAATAACAACCAGCAGGGGGTGACCGAAGCCAATTGGCTGCAGCTGTGGGCACAGGCCAAGCTGTACGATGCCGCCGGTATCGAGCAGGCCTGTTTCGAGCTGAACAACACCACCAATTTCGGCTGCACCGGCAGCGATCCTGCCCTGCCCACCAGCCCCTTCGACCCACTGTCTCCCTACGTCACCGTATTCACGGCCTACTGTGTGGACAAGGTGACCGGAGACGCCTTCGATCTCGGCATTGCAAGCGGAACAAACTACTGCGAAACCCGTGGCGGCTGGTATGTCAGTGGCAACCTCGGCAACCAAGCCGACAACGCCGCCTACAGCCTCGGCCTGAACAACGCCATCTACGCCGCAGGGTCCGACTGGATACTGTCCATCGACGTGAGAATCGCCAACAACAACAATGGCCGGGAAGTCCTCTGGATCGACAACACCACCCGTGTGATCCCGCCGCCTCCGGTACCCGTACCCTCACCCGGCTCTCTGGGCCTGCTGGGACTGGGTCTGCTGGGACTGGCCCTGGCGCGCCGTCGCCGGCACTGAAGCCTCTGCCTCCCGTCAAAAACCCCGCAGCTGCGGGGTTTTTGGTTTCGGGTGCAAGAAAACCGTCTCATCCGCCGACCGCAACTGGTAATCTGGCGGGTCTGCCGCGTTCTGGACAACCCCGTGACTGATCCGACATCCCACCATCGATTTGACGCACTGAACCTGCCCGCCGAGCTGCTGGCCAACCTGGCCACCCTCGATTACCACACCATGACGCCGGTTCAGGCGGCCAGCCTGCCGGCCCTGCTGGCTGGCCGCGATGTCATTGCCCGCGCCAAAACCGGCTCCGGCAAGACGGCGGCCTTCGGCCTGGCGTTGCTGGCCAGGCTCGAGGTGTCCCGTTTTCAGGTGCAGTCGCTGGTGCTCTGCCCCACCCGGGAGCTGGCCGATCAGGTGGCCGGAGAGATTCGCCGCCTCGCCCGCGGCCTGCCCAACGTGAAGGTGCTGACCCTCTGCGGCGGCATGCCCTTCGGCCCGCAG
>JBJHAZ010000034.1:0-12475 GCA_050485225.1 Gammaproteobacteria bacterium | reverse complement strand
AGCCTGTGGCCGGGTGTTCATTACCTGATGCCCCGCATCGATACTGATATGCCGCTGCGCTCCGAACCGCTCGGCAAATGTCCGCTGCCAGTTCATGGGCAGAATATTGTCCTGCAGGCAGAAGACGTAACTGGCCGGCACGGCATCATTCGCCGCAGGAAGCCAGTCGGTAAAGGTGTACGTCGGGGCAGGCCAGTTGTCGTGACCCAGCTTCGCCACGAAGAGATCGGCCTGTTCGGGGTTCATCTCGGTGCAGAACAGCCCTCGGAAACCCTCGCGGCTGCCGATGCGCTCCCGGTCAAAGGGCCAACCCACCTCGTGCTCACTGGCGCCGTGAAGCCCCGAGCCCATCATCCCGATGACGTCTTGTCCGGGCAGGGGGATGGAGCAGGACACATACACCAGCCGCCGGAACAACTCGGGACGAAGAGCCGCCATGAAGGGCAGCACCTGCCCGGCCTGAGAGTGCCCGACCAGCACCACATCGCGCAGACCCTCCGCCCGGATGTCCTCGACCAGCTCGCGGGCAATGGCACGGTTGTCCAGGGTAGAACCGGCCCGGTCACGTTTCTTGCCGCAACCGGGCACATCCAGCGCCAGCCTGCGCCCACCATGGGCGCTCATCTGGGTGCCGAGCGCATCGATCAACTCATCCCACACCCAGCTGCCCTGCCCTCCACCGTGGAGAAAGGCAAAATCTGTTCGCTCTGTCATACAAGGCTCCCTGTCGACCGATGGACCCGGCGTCTCCGGGACGGGGCCGGCCCTGCCTGAGGAAAGGATTGACCACCCCGGGGTGGCGCCGTCGCATCGGGGTATTATGATAGAACGCCAATCACCGCACTGAACACCACCGGAGCATCGCCCATGTATTGTCCCAGCTGCGGGAAACGTCAACCGGACACCGCCGCCAGCTGCGCTCACTGCGGCGCCTATTTGCCCGCACCCCGGCTCTCGGGACAGGAAAGCCGTGCCGCCAGCGGCCACGTTGAGCCCGAGCCTCTGGCCGCGCCCTCAAGAGAGGCATTTTCATACGCCGGTTTCTGGCGGCGTGCCGTGGCCCTGCTGATCGACTCGATGATACTGACGGTCATCGGAGCGGCCGTCGGGCTGGCCCTGAGCCTGCAACAGGTTACGCCGGGCGTCGGCGGCGCTTGGGTGGACGCCTACGGTCAACTGCTGGGGCTGGTGGTGGCCTGGGTCTACTATGCCGGCCTGGAGTCCTCGAGCCATCAGGCCACCCTCGGCAAGATGGTGTTCAACCTCAGGGTCACGGACCTGCAGGGCCAGCGCATCAGCTTCGTCCGGGCCACCGGCCGTCATTTCGGCAAGATCCTGTCCTCGCTGCTGCTCATGATCGGCTACCTGATGGCGGCCTTCACCGACCGCAAGCAGGCCCTGCACGACATCCTGGCAGGCTGCCTTGTCCTCCGGGCTCGCTGACAGGACGGGACTATGAGCCGGTCTGACCCCAAGACCATGGACCCCGGCCTGGCGCGCACGCTGCTTGGCGTCGACGGCAGCGATCCGCAGATGCTGGAGCGCGCCTGGAGCCTGCAACGGGAACTGCTGCTGCAACGCCGCGCCCTGGCCGAAAGCGCCGGCCAGCGAGCGGACCTCGAAGCCCAGCTCGACACCCTCGATCGCGCCCACGAGGCCCTGTCCGAGCAGGTCGAACCCCCTGCCACACAGTCCGCCGACAGGCCCCCGGAGCCAGCACCGACCCCCTCGCCGACCCCCACATCAACTCCAACTCCCGAGTCGGAACCTGCCAGCGAAGCCGCGCCCACACTGCCGTCCGGCGGAGAGACGGAATTCACCAACCGCGACCTCTGGATGGGCGCGGCGGTGGGCCTGCTGGTCAGCATCCTGCTGATCGCAGCCATCCTCTGGCTGGCCCGCACGTGACCGAGGGCTGCTGCCGCGGCTCCGACCCGAAAGAAGTGCCAACTGTCCTCCGGCCACTGATCCCGGCCAAACGGCCGCCCGTCTCCAATCGACACGCGCTGTCGATGCGCATCTGGTAGCTTCAAAGCCGTTGGTACAGCACCGAGTGCTGCCTGTTTTACAACGTCACAAGGGAGTGGAATCAAGCCATGGTGCTGACCGGGGGCATCCGATCGCCAGAGAAGACCGCACCGAACCTGCTCGTTCGGTTGCGCCGGCTCAACAAACCCACGGTGGCGCTGCTGGTGATCGCCGTTTACGCCGCCTGCCTGTCGTTCAGCATCGCCTCGGGGCTGCTCTCGCCCAGGAACAGCACCATCTGGATCTCCGCCGGCGTGGGAACCATTCTGGTGCTGATCTGGGGCTACTGGCTGTTGCCGGTGCTGGTGGTCACCCACATAGCCGTCGCGCTGGCCGCCAATCTGCTGCCCTGGTATGCCAACACCATCATCGCCCTGCTGGCCGTTACCGGGATCGGTCTGACGGCGTGGATGCTCAGTCGCGGCAAGGGCCTGCGATCGCTCTCCTTCGACCTGCACGGTACCACCCGATTTGCCTGGATATGCCTGCTTATTGTGCCGTTGAGCGGCGCCACGCTGGTGGGATTGGTGCTGTACGCCATTGGCCGATATCCGCTGGAAGCGCTGCCGGAGTTCGTGCGCAACTGGTGGCTGGGGCTGGCCGTCGGCATGATCACGGTGGTGCCGCTGGTGACCACTTGGCTGGCACCCGCCTCCACGCGCCGCCCCACCAGCTACCCCTCGCAACGCAGTCGCCGGGGCAGTGCGCTGGCCGCATTGCTGACACTCGCACTGCCGGTCGGCCTCATACTGCATCATCAGTTGACCCAGAATACGGTTCTGGAAGCCATGTTCTACGCGGCCCTGCCGGTGCTGCTGTGGGCCGCCCTGTTCCTGCGCGAACGCGGCGCGGCTACGGGCATCGCCTGCATGAGCCTGCTGGCAATCGCCATCAACACCGCCCTGCCGGAAGCCACCATGCCCATCTGGCACGGTGGTGCCTACCTGGTGGCCTTCGGCCTGATGGCGCTGCTGGCGAGCAGCGCCCAGACGTCACTGGAACAGGTGGCGGTGGAGCGCGCCCGCAAGGCCGAGCTGGAGCGCTGGGCATTTCGCGACTCCCTGACCGGGCTGGCCAACCGTCTCCAGCTGCAGGAGCAACTGGCGCGCAAGATCGAGCGATCAGCGACCCGGACGACGCCCTTCGCGGTGCTGATGATGGATCTGGATGACTTCAAGCCGGTGAACGATCGCTACGGCCACGCCGCCGGCGACGAGGCGTTGCGCATCCTCGCCTCGCGACTGCAGGCGCGACGGCGACCGGGCGACCTGATGGCACGGGTGGGCGGCGACGAGTTTGTGGTGATCCTCGACCGCTGCGATTCGCCGCAGCAGGCCGAGTCCGTCGCGCAACGGCTGCACACCGAGCTGACCCAGCCCATGCAGGTCAACCTGCGTGGTCAGGCTCCGGTGGAACTGAGTGTCGGGGTCTGCATCGGTATACGCCATGTGGCCGACGCCTCCGTGGCGGACCCGGACGCGATCCTGCACCAGGCCGACATGGCTCTCTATCAGGCCAAGAATCAGGGCAAGCAGGGCATGGCACTCTGGGCGCCGTCCGGCACGGCGCAAGCTTGACGCTCCCGGGGTTCGCGCCGATACTCGAGTGACTCAACAACAACACATCAGGGAAGGTTCATCATGAAAAACATTTTTCTCTTCGAAGCGATGCTGACGCCCAAGATCATCACGCTGGTTTATTGGTTTCTGCTGCTGCTCGCGGTGTTCTCGGGGCTGGGTTATATGTTCGGCGGCTACGGTGGCTTCACCTTCGGCAAGTTCATTACCGGCCTGCTGATCCTGGTGGGCGGCGCCATCGGCGCGCGCATCTGGTGCGAGCTGCTGATCGTGCTGTTCAAGATCAACGACAACATCAAGCGCCTCGCCGAAAAAGGCTGACCGGGGCCACCCGGTCGAGAAAGGCGTCTATGGCGGCCAGCGCCACCGGCTCGTCGAGCAGGGGCGCATGCCCCCGCTCCGGCACGTCTGCCACCGTCAGGTCCGGCTTGGCCTGACGCATGCGGCGGACGATATCGTCCGTGAGCACATCCGACAGTTCGCCGTGAATCACCAGGCAGGGCGCCTGCATAGCGCGAAAGGCGTCCCAGGGGTCCAGCGGCATGCCGCCCACGCGCCGCACCAGACCCCGGCGATGCAACCATTGCAGGAGACGCACCACCCGGGGCGGTCGACGCAGGGTATCGCCGATGGCCGGATCAAAGTCGGGCTCCGGTCGCCCCGCCTCGTTTTCCCGATAGGAGAGGCGCGCATGCTGCTGCCAGAACGCCTCGCTCATGCCCGGCAGCCCCACTTCATAGGCGGCCCGCACCTGCCGGGCCGCATCCTCCCAGCTTGAAACCGGCGGGCTGCGGCCCACGTACTCGGAGATGCGGCCGATGGCCGACGGCGGCACTTCGGGCCCCACATCGTTGATCACCACACCGCGAATCCGGTCCGGTTGCTGGTCGGCCATGATCATGGCCATCAGCCCACCCATGGACGTGCCGATCACCGTCACCCGGTGGATCGACAACCGGTCGAGCAGACGCCAGATGTCCCGCACATAGGTACCCGGGAGGTAGCGACCGGGTTTCGGGTCGCGGTCCGACTGGCCGCGCCCGCGCACGTCGGGGCAGATCACCCGATAGCGCTCGGCCAGATGGCGCGCCAGGGCATCGAAGTCCTTGCTGTTGCGGGTCAACCCATGCAGGCACAGCACCACCTCGTCGGCGTCGCCGTACTCGCGGTAGTAGAGTGACAAGCCATCGGCCGACGGGTAGCGGTGCTCGGTGAAGTTCATGGATACCCCTTTTTAAGCTGGCTCTTTTGGCCTTCTACCGGCCTGACCCTTGTGCCTGGAACAGACCGCAAACGGCCGCGACTAGAACCGATACTCCAGCGCGAAGCTGACCGTTCGGGGATTGCCATAGAAGGCGGTGACGTTGCCCTCCAGACCCAACGGGCTGGCAATGTTGAAGAAGTCGTACCCCGAAACCTTGTACCGCTTGTTGGTCAGGTTCTTGCCGTGGATGCCGGCGTGCCACCGCTCGTCCTGCGACGACCAGACCACACTGGCATCGTATAGCCAGTAACCTTCCTGGTCGATGGGCGAGGCCACTTCGAACTGGCTCACCGAGCTGCGGTAGGCAAAGCTGTTGATGAGGCCCAGCTCACCTTCGTTGCCCAGGAGGGTGGCGGGCAGACGGTAATCCAGAATCAGGCTGGTGGTCCATTTGGGTGTGTTCTGGATATTGCGCTCGTCCGATACGTCCTGCAACGAGGTCTCGCCGCTCACCGGGTCGGTCACGGCCACGATGAACTCATCGAACTCCGCATCCAGATAGCCCAGCCCCCAGGTCAGCGACAGGGCATCGCCGGGGGTCAGCCCATCGGCAAACAGCCTTGCCCGACCCTCGAACTCGACGCCTCGGACACTGGCCTTGGCGGCGTTGGTGGTGACTCCCGCAAAGGTGTCAGCAATGCCGTCCCCGATGGTGTCCACCCCGATGGCACCGGGAATCTGAACATCCTGATAGTCGCTGGTGAACAGCGCCAGGCTGGTGCTTGCCCGGCCCTCCCACCAGCTCGATTTCAGGCCGATCTCCCAGGTTTCGATGGTTTCCGGCTCGAAGCGCATGAAGCGCTGCACTTCCGCCTCGGATACCACTCCATCGCCGTCAAAGTCGGGGGCCGCCGCGGTGGAGCCGCGGGGGTCGAAGCCACCGCCCTTGAATCCCTCGCTCCAGGACACATAGAGGTTGTGCTCGGGCACCGGGCGCCAGGCCAGGCTGACCCGGGGCGTGAACTCGGAAAATCGGGCACTGCCCCGGAAATCGGAGGTGGTCTCGATCACGAGGTTGGGGCCGCCGAACCGCGTGGAATTGCCCAGCATGGTCTGGCGCAGGATGCGGGCCTCGCGCTTGTCCGAGGTGTAGCGCCCACCGAGCGACAGGCTGAGTTTGCCGGGGTCGTCGCGATCGATACCGAGCCAGTCGGCAATGCCGATGGAAACCTCGCCAAACACGGACCAGGTGTCCGTATCCACCTCCGCAAAGGTATAGGCGTTGAGGCCGGGCGCGCCGATCAGCTCACCGAGCTGGCCGAGAATGGCGTCGAACTCGTTCCAGGCGCTGGCCTCGAGGTAGTAGAACCCGAGCACGCCATCCATGCGGTCGCCACCGAAGAGCAGCTGCAATTCCTGACTGAACTGGTCGTCGGCGGCCACGCCGGGCGACTCCAGGTCCGATACCGGCAGGCTGTCGAAGTCCGCCTGCTGGCCGGATTTGCCGTCCCGCCAGGCGGTGATGGAACGCAGGCTCCAGTCGTCGTTGAGGGTCCATTCCAGCGTGGCATTGAGCCCCCGGTTGCGCACCATCACATCCGGGTAATCCAGTCCCGCGCGGGTATCGAAGACGTTGTCGAGCACCGGAAAATCGGGGCTGCCGGGGTACTGGCTGGGCAAAAGGCGATGGCCGTTGCGCGGGTCCGAATCGTCCTCGGTCCAGTCGCCGGAAACCCGCAACTGCAAGGCGGGGGTGATATCCCACTCCAGGCTCAGCCGGCCACCCAGCACGTCCTTGTTGTAGTTGTCCACGCCCGGCTGCACGCGGTTCTTGCCGAACCCATCGCGCGTCAGGCGGGCAAAGGCCCCACCGACACGAAACGTATCGCTCAGCGGCACCGAGGCACTGCCCACCACATCGAGCTGGCTATAGCTGCCGGCGGTGACTTTCAGGCGTGCCTCCGGCTCATCGCCGAGACGACGCGTCACGTACTTGATGGCACCCCCGATGGTATTGCGGCCATAGAGCGTACCCTGGGGGCCGCGCAACACTACCACCCGCTCCACATCGTAGATGTCCAGCAGCGCGCCCTGGGGGCGATTGACGTACACATCGTCGATATACAGGCCAACGCCCGGCTCGAACCCGGCCACCGGGTCCTGCTGCCCGACACCACGAATGAAGGCCGACAGGGTGGTGTTGGTGCCGCGCGTCGCCTCGACGGTGAGGTTGGGCACGGTCTGCTTGAGGTAGGTGATGTCCGGCGCGCCCAGATCACTGAGGCGCTCGCCGTCGAAGGCGGTCACCGCTATCGGCACCGATTGCAGGGTTTCGGCGCGCCGCCTGGCGGTGACCACTACCTCCTCCAGCAGGGGCGCTGCCCGCTGCGTGCCGGGACTGTCCTGGGCCGTCACCGGCCAGGCCGCCAGACACAGGGTGCAGGCCACACCGGTGCCGAATGCGCCGAGCCGTGCCCTCCCCTGTGCCGACTTTATCCTGCGGAACACCACTGGCCGGCGTGGACTCTTTATGATTTTCATGTGGTCACCCTCTCCGCTCGTTATCAGGCCGCAAGCGAGGCACCGCAGCCCTGTCCCATCAGGCTAGCCACCCCCGACCCGGCCGGCCATGACCGCATCCATCAGTTTGGGTGTACACTTTCGCTCAAAGAACGATAACAGCCATGAGGAACCGGTGATGACAACGGGCACACCCACACCCTTCCGTGTCTCGGTGGGCGAACTGCGCCCACTGGCCAACGCGATCTGGCAGCGCGGGGAACTCTCCCTGCCGGGCATTCTCCAGGACCTCGGGCTTCCCGAAACACTGTTTACCGGCGACGACGACGCCACGCTGGAGCTGGCGGACTACTTTCGCCTGATCGGGCGGCTCAGCCAGGCGTCCGGCAGTGAAACATTCCCCTTGTCCAAGCGGCCGCTGATGTCGGGGTCGAGCGACTTCGTGCTGTCCCACATCCCCGGGTCGAGCAACCTGCTCGAAGCCATGCGCAACGTCGCCAATGCCCGCAACATGCTCCACGGCGGCACCTACAACCATGTGGAAACCGACAGTTGGAGCATCCGTTTCGTGGTGGATGACAGCCACTTTCCCTACGCGGTGCGCGACGAGCGCTACATCTATTTCGCGGTGGAATGCGTGCTGATCCTGTTTCACTGCACCTTGATGCTGCTGTCCTCGCCGGAACTCGGCCACAAGCTGCGGCGGGTACACCTCCGCCGCCCGGCCCGGCCGGACCCGGGCGGGCACCTGGATTTCTGGGACGCGCCGATCCGCTGGCACGCCAACACCTACGCGCTGGTGTACGACCAGTCGGCGGCGTACCTCCCGGTACCGAATCGCGCCGAGGGCATCCCCCCCATGAGCACCCTCTATCGGCAAATCGCCGATCTCATCGACCGCCGTGCACGGGAGCCGTCACGTCCCCGGTCCTTCACCGAGCGGACCCGGGAAATCCTCGAGCGCGGCCAGCACCACCAACTCGACGTGGCCCGCGCCCTGTGTGTCAGCGTGGCGACGCTCCGGCGCCGACTGGAGGAGGAAGGCGTCACCTTTCGCGCTCTGCGCCAGGAAGTGCTCAACGAAACGGCCAAGACGCTGCTCAACCGCGGTGAGTGGAGCGGCGAAGTCGCCCAGACTCTCGGATTTGCTGATTTCCGTAGCTTCAGCCGGGCCTTCAAAAGCTGGAATGGCGTGACGCCGGCGGGCTATGTGGCCCACATGACCCGTCGCAGGTCACAGTCCGGCACCGGCTGATTGGATTGGACAGTCGGTGCCGTTCGTCGGACACCCCCCCTCCCGCTGGACCAGCAGGCCTTTCGGGACTTTACTGGGTTGAGAACGATCAAAACCTGCACGGGTTACAAGCACGGGTTTCAGGCAAGGCGCCAGGCTGAGCCTTGCCACCGAAACCCTGCGCCCATAAGCATCCACCTGCCCACACGACCACCAGCCAGGGAGATTGTCATGAACGCCACCCAAGTAACGACACGACCGTACTCCAGAAAGCGTCCTGGAACACTGCTGACCGCACTGTGCGCGGCCAGCCTGCTGCTCCCGTCCTTGCCGGCCGAAACCTGCACGCGGGTACTGTGGAACACCAACGATCTGGCCGTGGTGGTCGGTCGCACCATGGACTGGCCGGAATCCACCGAGCCGGTGCTCACCATCCTGCCTCGCGGCATGGAACGCGACGGCGGACGCATCGGCCACGAGGTCATCGACGGCGAGAACCCCGCACGCTGGACCTCCCGATACGGCAGTGTGGTCACCACGGTCTATGGGATCGGCACCGCTGACGGCATGAACGAAAAGGGGCTTGGAGCGCACATGCTGTATCTCACCGCCACCGATTTCGGGGAGCGGGATACCGCCATGGCCGGCGTACACGCCGGGCTGTGGGCCCAGTATCTGCTCGACAATGCGGCCACTGTGGCCGAGGCGCTGGCGCTGATGCAGTCGGTACAGATTCTCAATGCGGAGGCACAGGGGCATAAGGCCACCGTCCACCTGGCCATCAACGACGCCAGTGGCGATTCGGCGATTCTGGAGTACATCGACGGCGAACTGCAGGTCCACCACGGTCGTGAACACCGCATCATGACCAACGACCCTCGCTACGAGGAGCAACTGGCGAATCTGGCGCAGTACGACTTCACCCAGGCCACCCGCCAGACACCTCTGCCCGGCAACGTGGACCCGAAGGACCGTTTCGTGCGCTCGGCCTATTACCTGGAGATGCTCCCCGAACCGGCCAACGAGCGCGAGGCCATCGCCGGCATACTGGCCATCGCCCGCAACGCCTCGGTGCCGTTCGGTGCGCCCAACAACCTGCCCGGCACCCTGTACAACACCGAGTACCGCACGGCGCTCGACCTGACCCACCGGCGCTACTTCTTCGAGCTGACCACCTCACCCAGTGTGGTGTGGGTGGACCTGGACAACTTCGATCTGGAACCCGGTACGCAGGTGCGGGTGCTCGATCCGGACGATATCGAGCTGGCCGGCAACGTCTCGGACCGGTTCAGCGCGGTGGAGTCCTTTGCCTTCTGAACGCGTATTCTGAGTTCGGCTTTTTGGGTTCGGCTATTTGAGTTCGCCTTGTGAGAGCCGCGAATGATGTGCTTGAAATGCGCATCACCGGCGCCCCCGGGCGCCGGCATCAGTTGGGATAGAAGGGGAAGACCAGCGGTGCCACGGCCAACGTGGTGAGATAGACCAGCACCAGCAACGGCAGGCCCATCTTGACGAAATCCGTGAACACATAGCGCCCCGGTTCCACCACCAGTGAGACCACCGGGGTGGCCACCGGGGTGGAAAACGAGGACGAGGCCGCAATCACCACCGCGGTGGCAAAGGGATAGGGCGAGGCGCCCAGCGCATTGGCGGCATACACCGCGATGGGCGCCACCAGTACCGCCGAGGCGGTGTTGGGCAGTACCAACCCGATGGCGGCCGTCAGGAAGAACAGCAGGGTCATGAAGGCATAGGGCCCGGCATCCCCCAGCCAGCCCATCATGGCGTTGACCACGATACTGGTGCCGCCGGTCTTGTCGAGCGCCACCGCCAGCGGCAGCATGCCCGCGATCAGCACCAGACTGCTCCAGTGGATCGAGCGGTAGGCGTCCTCCATGGTGAGGCAACGGGTCAGGATGGCAGCCATGGCCGCCATGCCCACGGCGGCCACCAGCGGCACGATGTTGAACACGGTGAGCACCACCATGACGCCGAGGATCACCAGCGACAGCCACTTGTGACGGTAGGAGGGCACGGTGTCGGCATGCTCGCGGGGGTACTCGGTCACCACGAAGTCGTGGTTGCGCTGGCCGAGCTGTTGAATCCTGGCCCAGGAACCCACCACGAACAGACTGTCGGCCGTGTGCAGGCTGACGTGCTCGAAATCCTCCACCGCTTTGAAATTGCGGCGCATCCCCAGTACGTGCACGCCGTAGTTGGTACGGAATTCACATTCGCGCAGGGATTTGCCCAGCAGCTGGGACTCGGGGTGGATCAGGATGGCGGCGCCGCTGATGTCCCACAGCCAGCGCTGCTTGTCGCTCTTGGCCGGCGGAATGGTTGTCAGCGCCTTGTCGCCGAGCACCCGCTCGATGGCTTCCGGCTTGCCCACCACCAGAATCACGGTACCGGCGGTCAGCTCGGTGTTGGGCAGCGGCGAGACGATGCGCTCGCCCCCCTTGCGCTGGCTGCGCGCCACGCCCACCACCCGGACCCGATAGTCGGTTTCGAGCCGGGTTTCGGCAATGGTCATGCCCTCCAGCTCGGAGCCGGGCTGAACCAGCAGCTTCTGGTAGGTGCTGCCGGGGCTGTGGTCCTGCCACAACTCCTCGTAGGAGCGCCCCCGCTTGCGCTGGAGCTGCTCGCCGCTGCGGTCGCCCAGCATGTGCCGCCCCACCAGCAGCACATAGAGTATGCAGACCACCAGCACGGCCAAGCCGACCGGGGTGAAGCTGAAAAACCCGTAGCCATCGAAACCGGCACTGCGCAGCTGCTCGTGAACGATGATGTTCGGCGTGGTGGCGATCAGGGTCATCATCCCGGATATCAGCGACGCGTAGGACAGGGGAATCAGCATCCGCGAGCTGTTGAGACTGGTTTCCGCCGCGATGCGCAACACCACCGGAATGAACAGCGCCACCACGGCGGTGGAACTCATCACCGACCCCAGCAGTGCCGCGCCGCCCATCACCAGCACCAGCAGCCGCACCTCGCTCTGGCCGCCGCGCTTGAGCACCCAGTCACCCACCATCCGCGCGACCCCGGTGCGCGACAGCATCTCGCCCAGCACCAGCAACCCCGCCACCAGCGCCACCACCGGGCTGCCGAAGCCCGACAGCGCCTCCTCGACGGTGAGCACGCCGCTCAGCATCAGCGCCAGCACCACGAACAGGGCGACAATATCGAAACGCACCCGGTTGGTCGCCATGAGCGCGCCGGCCACGCCGATTACCGAAAAGACAAAAACCGTTTCACCGGTCATTCTGGACAGACACCATGAAAAGCGCGGGATCGTCAGCGCGGGGATTGCGGAAGCGTATAGCGGGAATCGCGAGGGCGTGCATGATACCCGAGAGTATTGCGGTTAGCCATCCAGCGCTACCGGTCACGCAGCACTCACTTCCACTCGCCGCGCTTGCGCTTGATGAACAGAATGAACGCCGCCGGCACATGGACCGTCCCGAAGGCGCTGACGAACACCAGCCCGGGCGGCAGCGCCTCGCCGTAGAGGCGCACATTGACCCAGCCGAACGCGAAGCCCACCAATACCAGTACCGAACGGGAAATCCACAACTGTTTGCGGGTGGCCGAGTGGAACGGCAGCCGGTAGTGGGCGTAGATCACGGCCACCACCACCGCAATGGTCGCAAGGTACATGGGTAGAGTTGCCACACTGGGCTCCTTGAGAGGCATGAATGAAACAGGGGCGGGCATTCATGAGGCGATGGCGGCCTGACCGGGACCGCGGAACCCGCGCACCGGTGCCGGCCATCGACCGCCGCCGTCCTGGCAGTGTAGACCACTGCCCGGATGGCCCTGCCGCCGCTGGTGGGCGGCCGCGTGTGTGAGCCTACTGGACAGCAATCGTGGCGGTTGACTTTTACCCCCTGCCCCGCCAAGTTAGAACTGTGC